>NZ_CAWUDL010000096.1:0-19878 GCF_963920945.1 Anabaena sp. CCY 9402-a | reverse complement strand
CAATCAGACTCCCTTTTTTTCTTGAACATGACCGATTTAGTCTAAACTCCAGTAATGAGTGATGAGTGATGAGTGATGAGTGATGAATAATGAATAATGAGTGATGAGTGATGAGTAATGAGTGATGAGTGATGAGTGATGAGTGATGAGTAATGAGTGGTGAGTAATGAGTGGTGAGTAATGAGTGATGAGTGATGAGTAATGAGTGATGAGTGATGAGTGATGAGTAATGAGTAATGAGTAATGAGTGATGAGTAATGAGTGATGAGTGATGAGTGATGAGTGGTGAGTCTTTTATCAAGGGGCTTTCAGAGAATTGTTGACCAAAAACTTGTTAGAGCCGCGCTGAATCTCTGGAAAAGGGGCGACAATTAACTTAACGAACTTTTGCGGGAATACACCACAAAAAACCTTCTCTGGCTAACATTCTTGTCAGTTATCTGACTCCTGCTACATCTCGCTAAGTTAATCAGCATTTAAGTTGCATAAAACCAGGGCTGAAGCCCTTACTACAAGCGAATCAGTCTGGAAAAATGAATGAAGATTAGCTTATAACAGGGTTAACACCGCACCCATCTAAGCTCTTCACTATCAATTTTTTCGCCTCTTCTCTGTGCCTTTGTGGTGGAATCAAAAGCTTTTGAACCACAGAGGCACAAAGAAGCTACCATTAAGGATGGTTATTTTGGTTAAGAAAAGATTATAAAAAGCACTATTTTTGATTAAAATATAGGATAGAAAACACACTTGGTTTCGCTTGTATCAGTTCACGCGTTAGATCCAGAGTTTGTAGGAGTAGTATTGCAAATTCCCAAAAGTATTCAAGTAGGAAACAAAGTTTTGATTCTACATCCAGCTTATGTAGCCGGGAAAGTTGGGGTGGTTTATGGTCGGGAGTCACCCTTAGATGGTCAACCCAGCAACCGTTGGCTCATCCAAGTGGATACTGATAATATTTTGGTGTCACTCACTCCCCAAGATTTTCAAGTCATTAGCTTATAGTAAAAGTGATTTACGCTGAAGTTGGTGGTTCTTGACCAATTTCCAGTTCTTTTTTACTATGCTTCAACTGTTTCCAAAGTGCTTTAATCTGCTGATAAGCATCCTGGGGGGAAAGCTTGCCAGATGTTTCTAAACTGGTAATGTAGCCGACTTTTTGAGTAAATTCTTGAAGATTGGCATTAAATACCAGGTTTTCTGGCTTTACTTGTCCGTAGTAGCGAGCATGAGGGTGAAGAAATTTGTCTTTGTCTGACTCATTGGAATATGCCATTACTTTATTCTATCTCCATAACTATTGACTACATGATAGTCAACTATTTAAGAACTGGAAAAAAGCCCAAATAATAACGCCTGTAGAGACGTTGCAATGCAACGTCTCTACCCACCCATAACGTTAACTCTACTGATATAAACTATATTTATTGATTGATCTACAAGCGATAGCCCATACTAAAGTAAAAGCCATCATCTTGGGCATTTGTTCCCCGGTCATCTAAGTCAACTAGAGGTAGGGCATAATCTAGTCTGATGTCGAAATTTGGTATTGGTTGGTATAAGATACCCATTCCCAAACTGGCTAAAAACTTCTGTCTCTGTAAGCTGTTGGGGTTATTTTCAACATTCCAAACGTAGGCTAAGTCAAAAAATGGGGCGATTTGTAAGGTGGGATTACCTGCTGCGTCACGTTGGGTTGTGATGCGGTCTTCTAAAGTAAATCTTACGCCATTGTCAGCAGCGCGGACGTTTTGCCGATAACCACGCACTGATTGACCACCACCTACGACAAATTGCTGGGAAGGTAACAAAGCATTGGGTGTGAGTTGCACTTCGGCCTGGGCGATTAATAAGTTATCTGAATTTAAGCGTTGGACTCGCTGGAATTGTGCTATCCAACTAAAAAAGCGGCCATCGGGAATGGGGTCAGAGTTGATAGTGGCATCAAATGTACCAATACCTAAACTAAATAGCGATCGCATCGCCCAAGCACCCTGCACATCTCTGCTAACATAATCTTGTCCGAACTTGATGACGCGGGTACGGCTGTTACCATCTGCATCGGGGCCAAATCCGAAGGGTGTAGCCCCTGCAAAGGTGAAGGTTTGCCCATCTTGGACAGTAAAACCTAATGTTAAAGCAAATTCCTCACGGGGCGATCGCACTAATGGTTGTCTGTAACTAATCTCGTATAGTTGCGATTCCCCACTAATCTCGAAGCTTTTGAAGGGTTCTTGAATAACTTGATTATTATTAATTGAAGTTCTTAATTGTAAAGTGCCATTCATCGCATTCAACGGCACTTGATAGCTAAAATCATAAACATTTGCGCCTCCCTGGGTAGTGCGGTAATAGGAAGCGGCAATCTCATCACCTATCCCTGTCAGGTTACGATAAGTGGCATTAACACCCAATCTTTCCGAACCAATGCTGGGAGGGGAATAGTTATCAATGCTGAATGTTGCTGCAAAGGGGTTCGCTTCAGTGACACGCACTACTAAAATACTTTGACCAAGGCCACTCCCAGGACGTAAGCTAGCTTCTATGTTGGTAAATAGGGGGTCATTGCGGAGTAATCTTAACTGGTCTTCTAAATTAGCTGAAGATAGAGGTTTACTAGCACCTAAATTAATCCGCGATCGCACATAATTAGAGTTTAAACGTTTTGTCCCTTCAATAATAATTTTTTCTAGACTACCTTCAATCACCCGAATTTCCACCACACCATTAGTAATTTTTTGATCTACTAAAACGGCTCTAGATGTGATATAACCTTGATTTAAATAAAGTTGGGTAATGCTATCTGCGACTTTGGTTAATTCATCTAAGGTAACGGTACTTCCTTCTATTGGTTTGGTGATAGAGTTAAATGTTTCTGCATCAAAAATACTGCTACCTGTAACTTGAATTTTCTCTACTTGAATGTTTCCAGATGTAGGTGTAGGCGAAGTTTCTGGGGTAGGCGTTGTTTGTAAATTTGGCGATGTTGGAGGTAAAGGCGTTGGTGTTGGTTGAGGTTGGGGAAACCTTTCTTGATTGCGATTTCCTTCTGGGTTTGGTGCTTGTGCAAAGGCGGGATAAGTTAAAAGAAAAAAGGAAAAAGTCAAAAGAATAGTTTCAAAGATGTTTTGAGAAAATAAATAAATATAGTTTTTAAGTTGTGGCATTTTCAATAGTGAATTTTAAAATAATCTGAAAAGCTATTATTTCTTTCTTTTAATTTTTGTTAACGTGCTTCCCCAATTAATGTAAAAGCTGCCCAATCTTTAGGATTTGGGTGCTGTTTCATTGTGGTTAACATCGCATTGCGTAAGGCTTGGGCTTTATTAGGATTCTGTTTTAACTGGCGATAAAATTCAGTAGTTAAAACATTTGTGGGTGTATCGGGTGCTGCCCATTGGGAGATAATCACACTGGGAACGCCAGCATTAATGAGTGCTAAAGATAAACCAAGGACACCGTTACCAATGCTATCATTACCTGTTTCCCCTGCACTCAAAAATACTAACCTTGCTCGTAAACGCTGGCCTTTGGGTTGGGTATAAAGATTGAGGATTTCGCTAGCTGTTAGTAACCCGTTGTTGTCGCCCACACTAGCTAGAGCGATCGCACCCGGTATACCTTGTCTTTTGGTATCATCTAAAACAGCATAAGTTGCCAGATGAATTGTCTTCGCTTTTGGTAGTAAAGGTAAAATATCAGCCTTGGTCGCTTGGTTGCCAACTAAAGCGGTTGTTTTCAATAAATCGGCAAGTTCTAAAGCCTCTTGTTCTGCATTTATAAGTTGGGGTAAAGACTGTTGGGCAATTTTTGGCATGGTAGGATTACCCACGACCACAACTTTATTACCGCCTGTATTGTTACGTTTTTGTCTAGTTAATTGGAGTAACTGAATTGCTGGTATACTCGTAATAGTATGTTTTTCAATTAAGTATTTACCATAAATATCAACTAACGCCGGGAATGGCACAAACCATAATTCATTTTGAGGAATAAAAATCACCTGTTCTGTAGGATTTTCAGGTAATAAATCAGCGATTGGTTTGATCAGGATTTGATTTAATTGTAGTAATATATTTTTATAGTTATCGGTAGGGGGTTTAGTATTTTTAACTCCCAAGGATATAGGAGTTTTATTAATCAGTTCTGCGAGAGAATTAAAAGGAATAATCGGTTTTTGTAATTTCAGGTCTATTTTACGAAATGTAACTTTACCGCTAGGTTGCATCACCCAAACATAAATTTCATTATCTTCTATTAATGAATACCTCACAATGGTAGCTTGTTGTTGTTTAGCTACTTCCTGAATTTGGGTAATTGTTGGTAAGATAATTTCTTTAGGTGCAACTTTTAAACCACTGCCGGCTGATTCTGTTGCCAAGCGCATTCCGAGTAGGTTTAAAATTGTCATGATGCTGCTTTGTTCAGCAACTTCTAAAGCTGCTTCTGGCTGATTTTGGCTAACTAAGACTTGTTGTAGTAAACTATATGTAGTAGTTTGTTCAGCAGAATAATCAATCGTATTGCCTAAGTTAGCGCGGAGAGATTCCCAAGTTTTGATATTTGTTTGTAAGGTGGTTTGAGCTTCAGTTACTTTACCTGATTTCAGCAAGACGAAGGCTAAATTATTTAACGCTGCGCCTTGGGTGTAAATATCTTTGTTAGCTTTGGCTGTATCTAATTGTTCTTGATATAATGCTAAGGCTTGATCATATTGTTTTGCAGATGTGTAAACCCGTCCTAGCTGTTTGATTAAATCGGCTTTATTCTCAGGATTTTTTGAGGTTTCTAGTTGTTGCTGATATAGTGCGATCGCCTGATCAAAATTTCCTTGATTTTCATAGGTTTGAGCTACTTGTTTTAAGGTGATATTGGTTAAAACTAAATCACTAGATTGGGACGCAATTTTTAATACTCGTTCATAAAAACTAATAGCTTGCGGATATTGTTTTAACTCTCGATGTACCGCCGCCAAGTTTTGTAGAGAATATATTTGTAAGCCGCGATTTTTGGTTTCTTGTCCAATTGTTAACTGTTGGGTATGAAAGGCGATCGCTTGTTGATATTCTCCCAGTTTCTCATGTTCTATACCGACGTTGCCTAAAAATGATGCTTCTCTGGGAGGATTACCGATTTCTTTTCTTAAGGCTGCGGCTTTTTCTCGGAATTCTTGCGCTAGTTTTTCATCTCCAGTATTCAGGTAGGCGTTGCTGAGAAGTTCTAAAATTTGTGCAGTACCGGGTTGATTACCTGTGTCCTGCATTAAGTTTAAGCTTTGTTGATATAAGTTAATAGCTGTTTGGTATTTGCCGAGGGTGAAGTTAATTTCCCCTAGGTGTAAAAGGGTATTGGCTTGACCTGTGCGATTATCTATTTCTTGATATAGTTTGAGTGATTCTTTTAAGGTGTTTAAGGCGGCGGTTAGTTGTCCGTTGTTGAGTTGTCTATTCCCTAGTTTTAGGAGTAAGTCGGCGCGGTATTGGCTGGCTTGTGCTGGGGTGGCGATGAGGAGGATTGCAAGAAGGATTTTGGGGATGTTTTTTAGCATATTTTTTGTTTCGCGCATTCGGCGAAGCTGTTCTCGGAGAGTAGGCGCATTCGCGGAGCGTCCCGCAGGGAAGGCGCAAAGGAAGGGAAGGGAAGTTTACAGGATTTCCCATTCCCTTTTTTTAATCAAATCCTGGGGGGAGTTCTAAGGGTGATAGTGTCCCTGGTTGGGATGGGGTGGGTGATGTTGGTAGGGGTGTGGGTGATGTAGAACTAGGAGTACCTCCGGGGGTTGTTGATGGATTCTGTGCGGTGGGGGGTGGGGGAATGACTGGGGGGGTGGGTTGGGTTGTTGGTAGTTGTGGGAGTTGGGGTTGGATGGGGTTTAGTGTTTGGGGAGGTGGTGAGAAGGTTTCTATGGTGACTGAACGACTAACTTTTTCACCAGTCGGACTGGTAGCTTGTAAGATGATTGTTTCGCTACTGGGTTGATTATTTACGGGGTAAAGTATTGTCCCACTGCGAGGTATGTCTCCTGGTGCTGGTAGCAGTTCTACTTTCATGTTGCTGCTACCTTCTACTTTCCAACTGAGGTTTATTGCTTGTTTAGATTGGTTTTGGGGGTCGATGAGAATTTGATATTTTGGTAGTGGGTCACTACCGTTAATTTTGAATTCTACAATTTGACTGGGTAGGGGTTGGAGTTTGATTACATCCGTTTTTTGCAGTACGCTGGGTTTATCTGTGTCGGTTTTGGTAAATACTTGCAATTCAAAAATGTAGTCTCCTGCTGTGCGATTGTTGGCGGGTACACTACGACAAGTTAATTGGTTTTGTTGTTGTCTACAAAATGGTTGTAATTCGTTGGGAATTTCTTCGTTGAAGTTATAAATTTGCGGTTGACTGTTAACTACACCTTCGGGCGATCGTCCAATTATTTGTAGTTGTTTAATCTTATCTAAATCGCTAATTTTCCAATTTAAACGAATTGTATCAGGACTGATTTTATTATTAGTTTTTAAATTAATTGGTGTTTCTTGATAAATAGGTTTTACTGAGGCAAATTCTAGAATTTTAGCTGGCGGTATGGGGATAATTTTAATAGTATTTGTTTTAATTGTGTCTGCTGCTTCTTCGGGGTTTTTTTGATTAAATGCTTGCAGTTCAAAAATATAATCCCCCGGTTTACGTGCATCGGTGGGGATGTTGGCGCAAGTTAATGTAGTTTGTATCTGACAAAATTGCTTGAGTTCTTCTGGAATTTGACCGTTGAAGTTGTAAACTACTGGTTGTACAGCAGCAGTCCCATCCACAAATATGCCATTGAGAGTTAAGGTTTGCAGGGTTTTGGGGTTACGGATTTGCCAATTTAAGCGAATAGAACCATTATTAGCTTCTTGATATGTAGCATCGGAAGACTGGAAGCGCAGGATTTTAGGAGGTGCTGGGGGTTTTAATAGCCACCATAACAGAAATGCGATCGCTACTATACTTCCCAAGACTGTGAGTAAGACTAGCAAAAATTGCCACCAAGGACGCGCTTCCCAAATCACTGTCCCCGGAAGGGAGGCGTTAGGTAAGGGAAATTGCTTTTGGTCTTCTAGTTCAATGCGGAAATTAAGTAAGCGTCCAGCACCAAATATGGGGCGTGACCACCATTTCACCGGTGTTATAGTCATCTGGGAAATGGCTTTTTCTCCCGGTAAAACCCGGATAATAGGGGGAGTAGTGACGTAAGTACAGACTTTATCTTCATCCGCCGGAATGGCTGTACAGACAACTTCTCGGACGGTGTTACCTGCGTTGGTTAACCTAATTTCAAAGACTCCACCTTTGCGCCTGACTCTACCTATAACTGTCAACAGTTCTGCATTCAATAAATAAGCAGGCAGAATTTCCACATACACCACATCCAACAACACTAAATCAGGATTATTGGCAGAGTACAGGCGAATAGTGGGATAGTAGATTCCAGCCGTTGCGCCTAATGGGGGTTGAAATTGCAGTAAAATTTGTCCTGTTTCCCCAGGGTTGAGATTCAAACCCATGTTAGGAATGATTAACCCGGCTGTTTCCAAACCTTCAGGATAGCGGATAGTGTACCAACTTTCGTGACAGTCGGCACAAGTCAGACGAAACCTGTCTACCCTATCAGAACGGTTGTGGACATTGACGCTCAGTTGAAGTATACCACCGGGGGGAATTGGTGCAGGCGATCGCGAACTACTCGCAGGGATTACATTAAAAGTTGGGTCACTAACTCTAACAACAGTTTCAATCGCCGGCAATACCTGAAGTTTCGCCGTATGACGAATCGGAGTATCTTCTGGGTAGTGCATCGGTGCATCTACAACTATCACATAGTTATAGATGCTAGGAATTGCTGTCACCGGCACATTAAATTCAAATAGTACCTCACTCATCGAGTTAGGACTTAAAGCTAACCTTTGATGGGGTGCATCACACCATTGAATTAACTGAGGTGATAAATCATCTATAAAAACATCAATTAATGCACTTTCTGCACCTTTATTAGTAACTGTAATATAAATTTCAAACCGAGAACCTGCCTGTACAGCATACTCACCAGAAGGGTTATAAATAACCGCTAAAGGACTACCAGGCGATAAAGTTTGCTGAATTTGTTGCTGTTGAATCCCAAGTTTAGGCGCGAGATGAATTCGATATTTAAGATCATCATCACGAGTGAGAATTGCCTGCACAAAATCTTGGTCAAGCAACTCATCTAGCAACGCCAAGGTAGCTTGTTGATTTAAATCTAGATAATATGCAGCTTCCTCTAAAGTTACACCATCTGGCTGATTTTTGAGCATCCACTGCACAAGTTTGCGCTGTTGGGGTGGCAGAGTTAGTACATCTGCCATACTCAACCCAGCTTTAGAATTTTTAGTACGAGAATTTGTCACAGTCATAATTTATTCATCATTAATCATTAATCATTATTTTTTCTTACTATCAACCAACAACAGCCAACACTCACTACTATTTACAATAAGTATTATTCGCTGTAGGAATCACATTTAACCTCACTCGATTATCATCATTACCACTAATAATTAAAATCTCATTTCTCACAACTTTGATATCAACGCTGTTAAATCTTTGGGAATTAGAACTTACTTGTTTACCATTAGGTAAAGCGCGTCTACCGTCTTTTGTCAATGGCCACAACATCACACGACTATCATCACCACCACTGACTAAATAACAGCCATCTCTACTCAGTGCAACTGAACGTACAGGCTTACTTCCATGTCCATCAGACCATCTATCAAGCACTTCACACTCAGTCTTATTTTGATTAACACATTGCTGCATATTCCATAAAGTAATTTGTCCCCTAGTATCAGCCGTTGCTAAGAGATTTGGTTTGTGTTTAGCACTAGCTAAACCAACAATATAATCATTTTGACTACCTGGGGAATTATATGAGACTTTCCACAATTTATCTTCTTCAAAATCCCAAATTGCTAAATTATTATATCTGCCACCAATTGCTAAATTCCGTTTATCTTGTCCCACAAGTGCTAAACCATAAACAGAAAATTGTACATTCTGGTTTTTTATAGGTTTATTCAGACTATTAAGATTACCCAAGAAGGCACTATAGACATCCCACTTCAAAACTAAGCCGCTACCATGTGCGCTAAATAAGAACCGGGAGTCCTCACTAAATTCTAAATTCAACACGCGATCAGCTTGATCAAAGGAAAACGTTGCTTTGGGTTGTGAAGTACCACCTAAGACATCCCAAATTTGGATTTCCCCATTTTCTAACCCTGCTGCTACTACATCATTTTCTACAGGTTTGTAGCGTACAACCCGCACAGATTTACCTGTGTTTTTAGACATTTTGCCATCATGTGGATTAATGAAAGTATTCTTAAAACCAGCAATATTCCATCTAATAATACTTTGGTCTTGAGAACCACTCACAGCTTTATCACCCACACCGTTAAATTGTACAAAATTTACAGTTCTATTATGTCCAAATAGTGGGTTATTAGGATTGAGCCAGGATATAGCCCAAAGTAAATATAGAAGCAGCGTTGCTAAAACTAACTGTAACCAAGGATGAAGTACAGGATGAATAGTTAGTTGTAAAAATTGGCTTTCATTAGTAACATTAACGCGTTGATCTGATATAATAGCTTTGGCTATAAATGATAATTTCTTTGCTAAACCAAACCAATGTCTACGCTTACTTACTAAGAGTTGCAATTGCTTAGTTTCCCCAGGAATTAATTCTACATTCTCTGGTTGAATATCGAAAAAACATTGTGGTTGTTTTTCCTGACCTGCTCGAATATCAATATGTGCTGTTTGTGTTAAATTGCTGGCATTATGACATTCGAGTTGGTAATTTGTAGAGTTGATTTTCCGTTGCGGTAACCAAATACGATCAGCAGGAATTTGTTGCTTTTCTGGTGTACAACGAAAATCCACAAATCCCCCAGGCGCAACTTTAATTATGCCTTCAGGACTGCGGGAGGGTGAAGCATTGAGGTGAGTAGCTTCAATAGTAAAAGGATATATTTGACTAGGGACTTCTGCGGGAATTGGTAGTTGACAAGAAAAAGAAGTTTCTGCTTCATTACCACCTGTAACTGTTAATAATCTTTTTTCATTACCTGATAGCCATTTTGTGTCTATCCCTATCATTCTGAGGGTGACAGTAGTAGGTGATTGACTGGGATTTAGCACCCGGACTCGAATGTCAATTAGTCCTTGTGGTTGAGTGGAAAACTCGCGTTGAGGTAACTCAACTTGCACGGGAATAGCACTAGTTCCAGCCTCGACAATTAAACGCAGAAGTTGTCTATCTTCTTCCCGCAGTTCTACAGAGAAGATGCGGACTATCAAATTCATTTTGCCGATAAAACCAGGAATCGGTGTATCGGTGATAGTCACGCAAAAAGTTACGCTGTCACCGGGGGGATTTTTGGCACTGACAGCAGGTGTGATATTGTACCAGTTAGCACTTAAATTTGAACTACCACCAGCCGCAATAATTTCTAATTGGAAGGAAGCGAACTGATCACTATCGTTAACAACAGTGACTTCAAAGGATGTCGGCGAACCACCTGGTTTAAATGTAATTACTTGAGTTGAGATATTGGCGTTGACTAATTTAATTGCCATAGTATAAAGTCAAAAATAATCAGAGGTTTGTAGTAAGCACTTTAGTGCTTGGGGAATAAGGACTAAAGTCCTTACTACGAACTTAAAATTTTATTTCCTATTCCCCCAATTTGTTGAATACACTTTGTAATGGGTCTGGTTTAAATGATGGGGATGGTGTAGTCGGTGTTGATAAAATGGGCTGTTTTTGTAATTGAGTCATTTGTTTTCTAGACCAAGCAAAATGTAAGATATTAAGTCCTAACTCTTGGGCAGTGCGAATTGTTTCTCGTGAGAAAGTTAGTTTTTCATCTAATCCCCAAGCGGCGGATAAATCGCCAATTACTAAAACAATGCCACCTGCAATTAAGATTTGAATTGGCTTTTGATTAATCACAGGTAAAGCCGCAAATAAAAATGGGTGTATCCGCATGGGGTGATTGCGGTCTAGTTTACGTAAATCTTCTAGGTTAGTATTGAATTTATCGGCGATATCAACAATACTTTCTAATCTGTCTATAGCATCAGTAGGTGATTCGACTAACAACACGCCACCAGCATCTAAATAACTTTTGAGGTGAGTTAATTCTTGTGTATTTAAAGAAAGTGGTTGAACACCTGTGGTAAATAACAAGTCGTAAGCGATCGCATTATTGATATGTTCTAAATGCAATGGTATGCGGTCAATATGCTCAAATCCTTGTATAGTCTGGGTCAGATGTTCCGCAGATTTAAGTAAATAGGAAAAATTTGCAAAACTATCCCTAACTTCTGGTTCAGGCGTTTCCAGATAAGCAACCCTGACAACTTCACTATGACGCGATCGCGCTATGGGACGATAACGATAGTCGAGGCTATTCAACTCAGGGTAAAACACATCTTGGGGATTTTGTAAAGATATTAATCCTGGCTGCAACACAATCCGACATAATTCCACCTCATAAGCATCAGGTGGTGTAGTTTTTTCTTCTAGACGAAAACTCTCAGTTTCAAACTCAGCGACTTTTTGACGTTGCAAGTCATCAGGATCGACATAACTTACCACTATATAAATCAGCCGTGGTTTATCTTCCGCAATATCAGCAGACACATGAAAGTCTATTGCTTGAGGGACAATAATCGGATTCCCATGAGTATCAATTGCTAGTCCTGGCTGAATTTGCAACCATCGTCCATCGTTGTACTGTGAAGACACGCCTTGGGGTGCAGGAGTTAAACATACACCCAAACCATAAACAATCCCTGGCTGATTGAGGGACTGATAATGTATATTTTGCCTTTGACGGTGGTAATTGTGCGATCGCAGCCATCTTTCGGCATTAATCAATAAACCGTCTTGGACTTGTAACCGTTCTAGGGGTTGGAGTTCTTGCATAGGTGGGGATAAATCAATTCAAAATTCAAAATTCAAAATTAAAGAAGTCCTGGAGAATGGGAATTGGATAGAAAAACTAATGACTATTAATTCCTGTCACCTGTCACCTGTCCCCTGTCCCCTTCTTCACTCCTCCACATACAACTCATAGGTACAAAAAGCTGGTTTTTCTTGCTGTATAATGTGACGGACTAAATTTTCATCAATTTGGTTGGGACGTTGAGGACGTAGGCGGACAATAAAGTGATAAGGACGACCACCGCCAATCATGGCATCTTGACCCAGACGAGTGTTACCTAACACAAAACCTTCACCGCGAATTTCCTCAATACAAATATGTTTATCAGCTTCTTTGGCAATATGATCATCTAAAGGTAAATCTGTATAAAGATGTAAATAAAGTCTTAAACCCCGCCGTGTTCCGCGCCAGCGATATAGTTCTACAGCAGAACGAATTAAAAAGCGTTGTCTGGCTAGAGTCCAGCGTTGATCAAGTGGCCAGGCTACCCAATGGGCGAGAAAAGGTAACAAAGCCTGGGGTGCGGTCATGGGGTCTAGATAAGCCCAAAGGACATCCATTGTCTGCACAGCTGGTTCAAAAGCCTGCTCAAAAATTTTCAGGAAGCGACTAATAAAGTCTACTTCCCGATAAAGCTGAGGTATAAAATTAAGATATAAACTACGCGGACGTATATATAAATTCAAAGCACCAGTTTCGACAAACTGCCTACCTGTGCCTTGTTCTTGGTAATAAACATGAATACGGCTGTGAAAATCTAACACCATTGGATGACTAGGTGTGACAGCCATTTCTTGCTCAAAAAAGTCTTCAGGAATGTTAAAGCACAGTACAACGCTCATCTGTGCGTATGGGTCAAAAGCATAAGGCCCTTGTTTATCGGGTTCTTTGTGAATAGAACACCACTCCAAAGGGAAATTGCCTTCAATTTGTACCTTGATATCTAGACTGCGATCGCCTAAATTTTCCAACTGCAACAATATTTCACTGGGTTCTCTCGGATAGACAACTACATCACACCCTGAAAGTTTAGTATTAGTTGCCAAATTAAACGGCACTAAAGAAGTATTTTGAGATGCGGCTGCCGTCGATGGTTGCAGCGCATCCGGTTGCTGCATGGGGGTTAATTGTAAACTTAAAGAAGCCATAATTAATTCGTAATTCGTAATTAAGCGCGTAGGGTATGTTATGCCGCAGGCTAACGCACTCTACTGAATTAAATTCACGACGTGACCAGAACGCAACCGCGTATTTTGCCAAGAACAAATTAACCCCAGACTTCCAGGATCAATCACGGGATTTTGGGGAAGCGATCGCACCCAATGATCCCTGATGTATCGTAATTCAAATAACTGCACGACTCCCAAATAGCGCACAGCCGGGAATTTTTGGAATAGAGTCACAATATCAGAAGGATATACAGGACGACCAAAAGGCCAGCCTTTACCATCATGTCCGCCTGTGATGGGGTTTAAGAAGCGGTAGAGAGCAACTCGCAATTTCCCTAACATTTCTTGTTGGGCGGAAGGATTATTGTATTCTGGCTCTAGGGCGACTTCCGTTTGCACTGCTACACCAACATATTCCGGTGCTTGTAGTTTAACTTGCACCCCTAGTAACCGCCGTTCATCTAAGTAGGCCAAAATCTGACTGCGGAGTTGGGGACTAAGACTCAATAATTCGGGGTCGATACCTTCAGCGCGAGCAATAGCATCGGTATTCGCCGATGGTACAACTAATAAGCGGACTGTCCCGGCTTCTTTAGCGGAATTCGGCGTTAAACAACGGACACGCGCCACCGCACCAGAGCCAGCTTGCAGAGTTAGCACTTCAAAATCTTCAGGAGTGACAGCGCGATCGCGTGTCCGCAACATCGCCGGGACTCGAATCACCGCATCTTCCAAAGATTCCGCATCCGCACCATTACGAGCCGGTGCATGATTAATCAATCGAGCAATATAAGGTACAGCCGTTTTCGCGACAGTAATTGTCCCCCGTTGCACATTCCCTTTCCGTCCCCCACCCGTGCGATAAGCCACCATCCGAATCACTGAACCACGCGTAGGTACAGCCCCATATTGACGCTCTAACTCCTCAGCATTGGGAATAAGTGCTGAGTTTTGAGTTCTAAGTCCTGAATTAGATTCCCCACTCGGTACTCGGTACTCATTACTCAGCACTGAGTTGTCCCCAGTCCCTAATACCTTCCTCCACTCAGTCTGCTGCTGAATTTGGGCTGGTTCACGAATTAAAGGGCCAAACTGGACTAAACCTGTGCGGGAATCAATAGTGTAGTGTCGATCTAAAGCCCCAGAATTAGCAAAATCACTGACTTCATACCATGTCTGCGAAGATAAACTTCCTGGCGGTAATACTTCTATATGTTCATCTTCCCGACGATTTAACAAAGGAAACTGCTGTAATTGAAAAGTCTGCCCCGGTGTGCCGTCACTTTCGCCTAAAATTTCATCGTAAATCAACTCACTTTGGCTAGCTCCCACCGTACCACCAATGGAGCGCACCGACAAACCCACAATCCGGGGAGAGCAACTAAATCCTGGTTGATTGGGTTGGGGACTCGTGTAAACGCAACGTAGCCAACGCCCTTGGAAAGCCGTAAAAGTAGTCACAGGCCAAGATTGGGGTAAATGCAATACCACATCTGCACCCTGGAGGGGATTAGCACCTTGAGCCGCCAACTCACTAAAACTGAAGCCTTTGGTACTATCGTCAGACTCTTGGAGTAAAACAGACACCCATTCCACACCATTCCAAGCTTCCCAGCGTCGCGGAGGTGCATCGGGGTTAATCCCGGTACTAGTGGCGGCTTCTCCCTTAAATTGCAGTGCTAAGACATTCCCCTCACACTGACATTCACCATCAATAACTATGTAAAAACTATTGCCTGGCTGGGGTTGTTCATCAAAAAAAGTTAATTCCCTACCGTACCACTGATCATCAGGGCTGAGAGACCAGATATTAGTAAAGCGATCGCGTAAAATTGCAGGTGTAGTTTCTACAGTTTGGGCAGAGAGAAAATGGCGAATTTGGGGTTTATCAATAATTAAAGGTCTATCTGTAGTAAAAGCGATCGCTTCTTCCGTTTCCGTGCGTATCGTCGCCACCTCCACACCAGCCGGAATTGTATAGCTATCCGGTAAAGCCGCACTTAAATAAAAAGTAATATCAGCTAAAGCTGGCGCAGGTGCTTGCAAGCGCACCCCCAGCAATTCTAAAAAAGTAATATAATTTTGCTTCGGTACTTGATTGAATCGCAGCAGCATTTGGTCAGTCAACCAAGCGAATAGCTCAATCAGCGTAATTCCCGGATCGCTAGGATTGTAGTTTGTCCATTCAGGACAATAGCGAGGAATCCGCAGCACACATTCATCGACCAAATCTTTAAACGTGCGATCGTCTAGATTTGACTTTGGTAACTTCGGTAAAAAATCAAATTCCACAATAATATAGCCTGATTAAAAAACGTGCTGATTATCTTGGCAAAGGGACTGGGGACTGAGAATTTTAGATTTTAGATTTTAGATTTTGGATTGAATAATCTAAAATCCACTTATTGCAAATCCACTCATTGAAAAGCTGGAAACTGAGTAGAAAGATAAGAGAAGAAATATAATTTTACAAATTTTGTATCTAATGACCATTAATTATTGACTTTCCACCCCATTTACATAAAAAGGAAAAACCAAACTGCGAGAATCATGAGTCTCTTTTGGATGATACTGAATATGAATATCTACCCGACCACGTAAAGGATCAGCTTCAGTAAAAACTCCATCTAAAATAATTCGAGGCTCCCACATTTCCAAAGCTTCTTGGACGTGTAGGCGCAAGAGTAATAAAGTTTGAGTATTCATCGGTGCAAAAGTTAACTCAGACAACCGCGAACCAAAATTAGGCCGATACACCCGTTCACCCAAATCAGTACGCAGAATGAGCATAATCGACTCTTCAATATTGCGTTCCTTGGTACTAAGTTGCAAACCTCCCTGGACGTTTACCCTGAGCGGAAAAGACCAGCCCGTGCCTAAATGACTACGATGCTGATTTTGATTGAGTTCTGGCATGGTAAGTCAATGCTGACAAGCGTGTTTACGCTAATTTACGCTCATCTACAAAATCAACACTATTCGCCAAAAGTCTAGTTCAGTCATACAAATCAAAAATATCCCCCAGTACGATGTATTGTAAAATACAAATAATAGAGACCTAGCAGTGCTACGCAGAATTAATAAATATACAATTGCAGACATCCTACTCAATACTCTCTTTGTAGGAGTAATTTATGTTTCTTTTATTTAAAAAATATTTATCATCAGCAATATTACATTTACTCATATCTATATTATCGATATAAATCTGTAGAACTTACATCAAAATTTGCCCTTTAAAAATAAAAAATAGTATATTCACTGATTACATCAAGCTTGAGCATCAGTAGTATGTAGCAAATTACGTACCCCATTATGAAATTTAGCCCACAGATATTGAGATAGACGATCATCAATTATAGTATTCAATCAACAAGTTCACCAGATTACTTGTGTGTGATCTTCATGTTTGCGCTATTCAGATAGGAAGACAGGATTTCTGCTGATTGAAAGAGCAAATACTAAGTAAATGTATTAGAGATTTTTTTCAAAGTAGTTAGCTGTGACTTTAAGTAATTATTTAATAATCTACGGTGTACATACAAGTCATATCACTTGATACTGCATCGTTTTGATAGTCACAAGTATTCATTTTATTAAAGATATATGCCCTAGCCATAGGAGAGCATCCTAATTTTGTCAAATACAATACGAACATCTCTGGTAAAATCTCCAAACCCTCTGCATTTTAAAATCAAACATCTGGGATACTTTCTAAATCTATATCCAAATCCCATATTAAATATTAGGATAATTTAAAATGTCATCTCTTTTTTCACTGCATGAATTATCTATTGTTTTACTCATCCATAATCAAAATCCCACATTGTTAAACTTAGATTTTTTGAAATATAGTGGGATCGTGCCTCAAAATTGGGAATTGGCTAATGATCCTATTTCGACACCAAATTTATCGCAAGTTATCTTTCAGAACGGATTGAGGATAATTGCTGATACCAATCGAACTATTTTCACAGAAAGAATAGCTGGAAAATCACTCAGTGATCTTGTAGTTGCTCAAGTTGCCAAGCTTTATACTCAGGTATTACCTCATGCAGAATATAAAGCATTAGGAATTAATCCTGAAGGATTTGCAACTTTTCCCGATCACCCCGAAATAGCGCAAAACTATCTGTCTAAAACTCTCTTATCTTCTCAACCGTGGCTAGAGTTCGGCAACAAAACGCCAAAGGTTGATCTGAATATTTCCTACACATTAGATCAGGGGACACTCAATCTTAAAGTCAGTCAGGGATTTCTGCGACAAGAAAATGGAGAAGTTATCACCCCAATAGTGACTTATTCAGGCAATTTTGAATATATCTTCCAAGAGGTGTCACCTCCTGAAAAGTTAGCTGTTTTGTCTAACCATCTGGAACAATGGCAGTTGAATCTAGAAACCTTTACGAATTTGATTAAAAATCAGTTTCTTAAAGGATTGAGTACACCATTGCTGGGAGTGGGAATAAATACAGACCCATTAATGGGTGAACCCATTGCAATTGCCATGAAATAAACAAAGAGATTGCTAAATTTATCGTTTATACATTTATAAAAACATTAATGAAATTGATGCCAATTTAGTTGGAGTCTTATTCAATTATTTAGTGTTTTTTAGAATGGATTCAATTTGGTGTTCTCATCACAACCATGAAATAACAAACACAGAAATATTTCTATGAAGATTCATCCAATTTACTGGTATACGATTAAACAGCCTATCAAGGGGCGTTATCGGAAGTTACTCATCCTACTATTTGTCAGACTGCTCTTGCCAGCCGGACTGATATATGCAGGAATGCCTATTGCTCAGGCTCAAAAAGTCCAAATCACACCAAATCCTACCGGTGGGACATTTTCAAATAGTACCCAGGGTATCAATGCAACCGCTATCGGATCATCAGCATCGGCTGAAAGTCAGAATTCAATAGCTATCGGTACTAATGCCACAACGATATTTGGTGCTAGCTCTGCAATAGCTATCGGTAGTGCAGCTTCTGTAAATGTTTCTGGTGGTGTTGGCAATACTGGTGCGATCGCAATTGGACAATTAGCCAGTGTAGCTTCATCCAATGCAACGGCGGTTGGTACTTCATCAACTGCTGGTGCTGCTGGCACAGCACTGGGAAATCAAAGTGCTGCATCAGGTACTTCATCTACAGCATTAGGAGATGCAGCAAAAGCTCAAGCGACTAATTCCGTTGCAGTCGGCAGTAATACTACCGCTAGTGCTAGTGGTGCGATCGCCACAGGTACAGGTGCTACCGCCAGTCAACAAAATGCGATCGCCACAGGTACAGGTACTAATGCCCTAGCAAATAACTCAATCGCTACAGGTAATGGGGCTATTGTTAATACTGGGGCAATAGGCTCTACAGCTATTGGTCAAAGTGCAACTGTAGCAGCTAACGCCACCAATGCGATCGCCACAGGTACAAGTGCCAGTGCTGGTGGTAACAGTGCGATCGCTACAGGTAATACTGCTACAGCTAGTGCTGATAGCGCGATCGCTACAGGTAATGCTGCCAAGGCTCAAGCAGCTGGTTCTATCGCCACTGGTAATAATGCCAACGTCAATACAGGTGCAACCAACTCAACTGCCATTGGTCAAAGTGCAACTGTAGCAGCTAACGCCACCAATGCGATCGCCGCAGGTACAGGTGCGAATGCTGGTGCTAGTAGTGCTACAGCCATCGGTAATACTGCCAATGCTTCAGCAACTTCATCTGTAGCCTTGGGTCATAATGTCAGATCACAAGGTAATAACTCAGTTGCAATTGGTTCTAACAACACGACTGCCAGTGGCAATAATGCGATCGCTACAGGTAACAATGCCCAAGCTACAAATGCTTCTGCGATCGCTACGGGGACTAATGCCCAAGCTACTGGTAGTACCGCGATCGCTACAGGTCTTTCTTCCCAAGCTACCGGTAACGCAGCGATCGCTACGGGTACTGGTTCTATAGCAAATAATGATAGATCCCTAGCCACTGGTGTTCTAGCCCAAGCGACAGGTGCGTTTTCCGCAGCCTATGGTTTTGCCTCTCAAGCTTCAGGAAGTTCAGCAACGGCTATAGGTGATACAGCTAAAGCGACGGCAAATAGTTCTACAGCATTGGGTGCAGGTGCGACTGCATCAGGCACAAATTCAGTGGCTTTTGGTGGTGGTAATTTTGATCCTGGAACTGGCACATATCTTCAAGCGGCAACTGCATCTGGAACTCGATCAGTAGCTACTGGATTTGGGTCTATTGCCTCACAAACAAATGCCACCGCCACAGGTAATGCCGCCCAAGCCACAGGTATTTCCGCCTCAGCCTACGGTGATGCTGCAAATGCTAGTGGTCTAAATGCCACCTCTATTGGTAGAGGTTCTACCGCATCGGCCGCTAATGCCACCGCCACAGGTAACGCCGCCCTAGCCAATCAACAAAACGCCACCGCCACAGGTAATGCCGCTCAAGCCACAGGTATTTCTGCTTCAGCCTATGGTGATGCCGCCAACGCCAGTGGAGAAAATGCCACTTCTGTTGGTAAAGGCTCTGCTGCATCGGCTGCTAATGCCACCGCCACAGGTAATGCCACTCAAGCCACAGGCACATCAGCCTCAGCCTATGGTGATGCCGCAAATGCTAGTGGAGAAAATGCCACTTCTGTTGGTAAAGGTTCTACCGCATCTGCCGCTAACG
>NZ_CAWUDL010000095.1:0-20590 GCF_963920945.1 Anabaena sp. CCY 9402-a | reverse complement strand
GCGATACATTCACGATGTCAGGCGATACATTCACGATGTCAGGCGATACATTCACGATGTCAGGCGATACATTCACAATGTCGATGCAGCAACTTGTCTCACTTTTCACGGGATCTGGAAAATCCCTCTCCAAACCTCTCTCCTAAAAGGCTACGGTGTACACACATTTTTGTGCTGGGTGCGAAATGTGGCTTGATCCCCCCTAACCCCCCTTAAAAAAGGGGAATAGATTCAAAGCCCCCCTTTTTAAGAGGAATTTAGGGGGATCAAAACGTTGTAGGGCTAGGTTCTTAGACTTGTGTATACACCATAGCCCTGGTAGAGAAGAGGGTTAGGGTTGGGGTTCTTGTACCGCACTAAAGCAAGAACCGCTATACAAACTTTAAGCTGCGTCAGTAAAATACATGACTTTACCACCGTAAGCACAACGCAGATTTTCTTCTGTGAGTACCTGTTGTCTTGAACCTGTGGCGACGAGTTCGCGGTTAAGTAAGACTAAATCATCAAAGTGGCTAATAGATTCGCCTAAATCATGGTTAACTACCAAGACAATTTTATTAGCCGCAGCTAATTCATGAAAGACATCAAAAACTACTGCTTGGGTTTTTTGATCAATCCCTACCAATGGTTCATCAAAACAGAAAATCTCGGCTTGCTGCGCTAAAGCACGGGCTAAAAATACCCGTTGCTGTTGCCCCCCTGATAATTGTCCTATGGGGCGATCGCAAAATTCTATCATCCCAACTCTTTCTAAAGCACTTTTGGCTACTTGGCGACTCACACTAGAGAAACTACGTAACCACCCTGTCTTTTTTACTCGTCCCATCATCACTACATCCCAAACGGTAGCGGGATAAGTCCAGTCAATTTGGCTACGCTGGGGAACATACGCAACTTGATCTAATTGCTGCATCAAGGGTTTACCTTGATACAACACTCTCCCACTACTAACGGGAACTAACCCCAGCATCGCCTTCATTAAGGTACTTTTACCCGCACCATTAGGGCCAAAAATCCCCGTCAGTCGTCCCGGTTTAACAATACAGTTAATATCCCTTAAGGCTTCTTGTGTACGGTAGTGTACCCCTAGATGGGCAATGTTAATGTTTGTTGTGGCTGTCACAGTATTAACCCACACTAGATTGGAATTACCTTCTAAGGAAAAATTAGCAGTTCTCATGGTGTGATTTCCGAGACGGGAAGCAAATAATGAAAAGATTATGAAAATACTGTACCTTAAAAAATGAGAAAAATATGAAAACAAAGATAACAAGTTTATGGCAGCAATCACTCATTCAAAAGCCGGATATTTCGGTAAGGCAATATTAGGGGTATTTTTGGGACTTTTGATAGATGGATGTACTCAAGTGGACTCAAACCGCACCGCATCCGTCACCGATGGTAAGCCGCGAGTAGTAGCAACTAGTACAGTGATTGCTGATTTAGCTGGTGAAGTTGGGGGGGAAGAAATCCAGTTAACGGGGATTCTCCAGCCTGGTGCTGATCCTCATGTTTATGAACCAGTTCCAGCAGACAGCCGATTTTTGGAAGAAGCCGACTTGATTTTATATAACGGCTACAACTTAGAACCAGGAATCATTAAGTTAATGAATGCGGCTGGTGGGAAGGCGCGAAAGTTAGCCGTCGGGGAAGTTGTTAAGCCGTTAGAGTTAGATAAAGGAAAAGGTGAGATTGTCCCAGATCCCCACGTTTGGGGTAGCGCAGAAAATGCGATCGCAATGGTGAAGGCAATTCGAGATGGTTTAATTGAGTTATCCCCTGAAGATAAAGATAAATTTACCCAAAATGCCGCGCAACTGACAGAAGAGTTAAAACAGTTGCATAGCTGGATTAATCAGCAAATCCAAACGATACCCCCCCAGAATCGCCAACTGGTGACAACTCACGATGCTTTTCAATATTATGGACGAGCTTACGGAATTGCGATCGCCGGCACATTAATTGGTATCAGCACCGAAGAACAACCAAGCGCACAAACAGTGCAGCGATTAGTCGAGTCAATTAAAAAAATTGGTGTCCCCGCAATTTTTGCCGAAACTACTATTAACCCAGCTTTAATTACCACCGTTTCCCAGGAAGCTGGAGTCAAACTAGCACCCAATGAACTCTACTCTGATTCAATTGGAGCGAAAGGTAGTGATGGCGATTCTTACATCAAAATGATGGAAGCAAATACCCGTACTATTGTTGAAGCATTGGGAGGTAAATATACACCTTTTCAACTCAAGAGATAAATCTATAGTTAGAACTTGCCTCTAATTATTAGAGACTAAGATATAACTTCAGAGATGTAATTCAGAATTTGTGAATAAACTCTCTCTAAAGCAAGAACTATTTAGCTATTTTATTTTCTACATTGTATTAGTAAATACATAAAATTTAATTGTGGAAATAGCCATGACTAAAGAATTAGAAAATCAAAATAATCAATCAGAAGAAATTAGGCAACCAGTCAGTGAAGATTGGCATTCTCGTAAAGAACCAAACGTTAAAGAAAGGAACTTAACAGCAAACCCTGGGGATAAAATTTCTGAAAAGCCGCAATCTGTGGAAGAGAAAGCCAAGCAAGTGGCTGTAGATGTACCAGATATTACAGGCGATCAAATTACAGTCCCGACTTATTTTGTTGTGGAATATCCAGACGGTGAAAAAAAAGCCCTCCATCATGTCAAAGATGCTGAAGAAATTTCTGATGTCATTCGCCAAGCCAGAGTAGACGAAAAAGGCAATCGGATTTGGTGGTAATCGTTAAGTGAGTAATTAAACATCACACGACTTGAGGGTGCGTGATGGAAAGCTTCAACAATCTTCCTCTGATTTCCTCTCTTATCTTAAAAGTCTCCGTCGATGCGCCGGAGACTTTTAATCTCCCCCTTCAATTAGTTTAATTTTTTCTCTGCTTGAGCCATATAATTCCACAAATCTTTTAAAAAGCAACATATTTGCTTGCTTTGATACCCGACTTAATTTAAATAACCGTTCTATATCGATTTCAGCCAAATTACGCAAATAAGGTAAATCTTCAAAGAGAGTTAAGCATGAAGCAAAATGCAAGAGGATTTGTAATACTGGTTTAGGCCATTTGAGATCACTATAGATTTCTATAAACAATCGATGTTCCTTTTCACTTAAGGGAAAAGCATAAAATATCACAATTATTCTTTTGTTATTATAGACTGGAATACTTAATTCTATAGTATGAGGAGTATGTAGTATTAAATCAACCTCAACTATAGGTTGCCTCCAAATTTTGAGAGGATTAATAGGAGAATCTAAAAGGGTTTCAAATTTGATGATTCCACCAATATTGGTTGGTCGAAAATCACTAACATTTAAAACTTTTAAGTTATTTAAACTGAGATTGTGAACAGTTTCTAAATGTTTGAGGTTTAATAGATGATAAATTTGGCAAAGATAAGGAAAAGGTAAAATATACTCTTGACTAATCATATGCCTTTTCTTTAAGTCAAACTTATTACCTTGAATTTGACACAAATATCTTTGATATTGCTTGATATCAGTACGCTCATCAAATTCTTCTTCTGGTTTTAAATACAGCCAAAATAAAAAGAAGAAAGATGTTGTAAAAATTTGCACTATTTCTGTTGCTGATAAATACCCATCAGCAAATGCTGCCATACTTCTGTCCGTGATTCCGAAAAGCCAAGATGGGATACCAAAGAACCAAACACCTGTTTTAAATTTATTGACAAACTGATAGATTTTAAATTCTACAGATGTTGTTTTATCTGGTATTTCTTGTAATTCATGGCTATTTTTAGGCATCTTAATGGACATAGAGAATCCTTTATGAAGATTCATTACTATACCTATAGTAAAGAGAAATAATATTAGAACACTCTACCTTTAGCTGTAAAATAGAGTCGAAATTATTTCTCTTTAAATCACAAGTAAAATTATAAAATCTAGGACTTTAGAGTGAGGAGTTTATCAATTACTTAGAGAATAAATACTCGACAAAGCGGTTGAAGTTGTTTGCTGCATCAACCATTGAATTAAACCAGGAAATAATCGATAAGTAGTTGAACCCACTGCAACTAAAGCAACTTACTTGATCAATACCGTGATCAGCACCCGTGATAATTACTGTGGGAGAGTATCAATAAGATAGAATTGTGGCGACGAAAGCTGTATTATTTTTGAATCTTTGATCAAAATCTTCTTCAAAACGGCAGTAATGACCATCCGTCATGCGAATGAGACTGACTTATCTGCAATAGTAGCAATTTACAATGCGGCAATTCCTAGCCGCCTCGCCACTGCTGATTTAGAACCTGTTTCTGTAGAAAGCCGCCGGGCTTGGTTTCAGGGGCGATCGCCTGGATTACGTCCTCTTTGGGTGATCGAACAAGAGGGTTTAATTGCTGGCTGGCTGAGTTTCCAATCATTTTACGGACGACCAGCTTATCATGCAACTGCCGAAATTAGTATTTATATCGCCCCAAGTTTCCATCAGCGCGGTTTAGGAAAGCAACTTTTAGCTACAGCAATTCATGAAAGTCCCAACTTAGGTTTAAAAACTTTGTTAGGTTTTATTTTTGCTCATAATCAACCAAGTTTAAAACTGTTTCAATCTTTGGGGTTTGCAAAGTGGGGACATTTACCCCAAGTTGCAGAACTAGATGGAGTGGAACGGGATTTAGTAATTATGGGATTGCGAATTTAGGCTTTTGATTCACCATCCCCAACTACCGGGGACACCTTTAAACGGCCCAACAATATCGCTAGTTACCCAACCACCATAAAAGTTTCCTGGTTGCGGTTCTACTTTTTCACCATCGACATAGCAAGTATCCATCATATGGACATAAAAAGCCACATAATCTTTGATGCTGGCAAAAGCTAGTGTAGGACTGGCGTAAAACCAAGCCGCATTTTGCACTTCTTTCTCACCGACGCGGATTGTGTAATAACCAGCGCGTCCCTTCCACTCACAAAAGCTAGATTGTGGTGTCAACACCAGATGTTCCATTTTGATATCCGCCGGGGGGATGTAGTAAGAGGGTGGATGACTAGTTTCTAAGACACGTTTGGCGTTGTGGGTTTCTGCGATCGCTACACCATTAAAAATTACCTGAATGTGTTTGTTTGTGTCTTCCAAGCGAGGAGGACGGGGATAATCCCACACTGATTCTTGTCCGGGATTGGGTTCAATACGTTGGGGATACATAATAACAATTCAAAATAGCCTACGGCAAGGCTTGCGCCTACAAAATTCAAAAGCAACCGCAAGGAAAAGGGTTTGTACCGAGTGCATGAGTATTGAGGAATTTTTACGTGGTTCATTACTCATTACTCATTACTCAGCACTCACTACTCTTATCGTACTTCTTTCAAACTTTCAACTTGGTTAGTGAACAACTCAGTAAACAGACTCATTACTGTCCGTTCTTCTCTGACTTTTATATTAGCACTGAGGGACATACCTGATTGCAAAGAGATTTTCTTATCTTTAATATCTAGGTATTGTTTATCTAACTGGATTCTGGCAGGGAATCGATAAAACTTATGGTTTTCATCTGGCGGTAGCGCATCTGATCCAATGTCAATTAACTCCCCTTTAATATCACCAAACTCACTGAATGGGAATGAGTCAATTCTGACATCTGCTTTCATTCCTTTACGTACAAAACCAATATCTCTATTGGTGATAAAAACATCAGCAATAAATTTATCGTTGGGTACAATTTCGAGTATCTTTTGGGTAGGGTTAGCTACAAAACCAGGGGTTTTTGCTTGTAAATTAAAAATAGTTCCTGATGCGGGAGCGCGTAATTCTTGATACTTGAACTCTAACTGGGATTGAGATATTTTACTGTTGATATCAGCTAAATTTTGCTCATTATTTAGCACAATTTTCATAAATTGGCTATCAATATCAGCAATGCGCTTTTTGTTATCGGCTATCTTTTCTAAAATGGTTTTATCAGTAGTAGCAACAGTATTATATAGTTGTTGTCTTCCTTTCTCTATATCAAATTGCAGGCGTTTAATTTCTTCACCTAATTGTTCTACTTCTGCCGTAAGGTTTTGTACCTGTTGTTGTTGGTTGAGGTACTGTAGCTGAGAAATACCGCCTTCTTCAGAGAGGATTTTTAGCTTATCTAAAATCTTCTGCTGAATAGCTAAACTTGCTTGTGTATCTTGGAGTTTGACTACAGTTTGGGATAGTTGTTTTTGAATTTTAGAAACTTCTAATCGTGCGGCAGATGCACGAGTTTCTAATTCTGTTTGAGCAACTTGTAGTTGTTGTTTCTCATCACGATCTAATCCTATCCCTGTAGTGGCGTTTCTTAGTTGAGTCCGCAATAATTCATTTTCTGATACTAAAGCTACTCGACTTTTTAATAAAAATTCTGCATCTCTAGGCAATCTAACTCTGGAAAATGCTAATTCGGAATTAATGCCAGAACTAGAATTCATTAATTGACGATAAAGTTTATTTTCTTGAATTAAATTGCTGCGAATCTGATTTAAAGAATTTAGTTGGGCAATGGTGGCAACTGTTTCAAAGGTTATTAATAAGTCTCCTTTAAGAACTTTTTCCCCATCTTTGATATGTACTTCTTTGACGACTCCATTGACTGGTGATTGTACTTCTTTGACTGTTCCTTCTGGCTTTAATTGGCCAGTAGCGGGTACTACCTGTTCGATTTTGGCGAAATATGCCCAAGTAATCCCAAAACAAGCTAACGCTATCAATGTGAGCATGATTGTACGTGACCACACAGGAGATTGACGCAGTACAACCGCTTGATCAAATTCTTCATTGTTGGTCTTAATTAATCCTTGATTATTAGCCTTTGGGGAAGATGTTATCACTTGAGCATCGACATCGATCGCTTTGTCCTGTTTGCCGTTACCATTATTAGCGTTAAGTTGAGTCATAGTAGTTGGAGACTGTTAACTATTGATGGTTGACTACTTACAAATTCACTTCTTGTTGTTGATATAGGTAGAAATAATGACCTTTTGCCGCCATGAGTTCTTGGTGGCTACCTTGTTCGATAATTTTGCCTGCATCCATCACCACGATCGCATCTGCATGACTGACGGTGTTAAGACGATGGGTAATAAAGAATACTGTATTACCTTTAAAGGCGTTGGCTAGGTTGAGGCAGACTTGGCGTTCGGTGGGATAGTCTAACGCACTGGTGGCTTCGTCTAAAACTAATAATTTTGGTCGCTGGAGAACGGAACGGGCGATCGCAATTCTCTGTCTTTGTCCACCAGAAAGCCCTGCACCCCGTTCTCCAACTCTGGTATTGTAACCGTTGGGTAAGCCCATAATAAATTCATGGGCAGCAGCAACCCGCGCTGCTTCGATAATCTCTTCGGTGGTAGCATCGGGATTTGTTAGGGCAATATTTTCTTGCACTGTACCGTCAAATAACAGGGTTTCTTGGGGGACAACACCCACTTGGCGGCGCAGGGAATAAAGTTCTACTTTGGCGATGTCGTAACCATCAATCAAAATCCTGCCTGATTCTACGTCATAGAGTCTCAGCAGCAATTTCATCATCGTACTTTTGCCAGAGCCACTTTGTCCAACGATGCCGATAAACTTACCTTGGGGAATTTCGAGGTTGACGCTGGATAGTTGCAAAGGGCCACTATTGGCAAATCTAAAGGAGACGTTTTCGTATTTTATAGATCCTTGAATTTCTGGTAGAGGAATGTTGTAGCGATCGATTTCGGCTTCTTGGGGTGTATCGACAATATCGCTTAATCGTTCTAGAGATAAAGCGGTTTCTTGGAAGCTTTGCCAGAGTCGTGCTAGGCGTAAGATGGGGCCGGTAACATAACCGGAGATGATTCTAAAGGCGATTAATTCCCCTAGGGTTAATTCTCCTTGGAGTACCAAATAAGCACCCACCCACAACACTAATAAACTACTGAGTTTGTTGAGAAAGTCGCCTGTGGAGTTAGCTAGGGTGGAGGTGACAACGGTTTTAAATCCAGCTGCTACATACCGAGCATAGCGTTCTTGCCAAGAAAAGCGCGATCGCAATTCGATATTTTGCGCCTTGACTGTTTGAATCCCAGACATCACCTCGACTAAATAGGATTGAGTAGAGGCGTTGCGTTCGGCTTTGGTACGTAGCTGTCTACTAACAGTGGGGGACGCAATTAAGGTAATAATTATAAAGATGGGAATTGTGCCTAAACCCACCAAGGTCAGTTGCCAACTATAAAACAGCATGACGATGATATAAACCACCGAGAAGACGGCATCTAAGCCGACTGTTAAGGCTGTACCAGTGAGAAACTGACGAATATTTTCTAATTCGTTGATGCGTGTAGACAGTTCACCTACAGGCCGCTTTTCAAAATAGCGCAGTGGTAGCCGTAATAAATGGTCAATAATTTGTGACCCCAACCCCATGTCAATGCGATTGGTGGTATCGACAAATAAGTAAGTCCTTAAGGTGGTGAGTACGGCTTCAAATATGCCTACTACTAACAATAAAGTCCCCAAAATATTCAGAGTGCTGATACTATTTTGGACGATGACTTTATCGATAATTAACTGAATAACTAGAGGATTAGCTAACTGTGCTAACTGGACAAAAAACGAAGCGATAAAGACTTCGATCAAAACTCGTCTATAGCGCGACAAGTAGGGAAGAAACCACCGTAAACCAAAGCGTTCTTGTGGTGTTTCTTTCGTGTGAGTTAATAGTAATACCCTAATTTGGGGAGGGAAACTATTTTCTACAGTCTCTAAATGTTCAACTATTTGCGCTGGTTTGCAGCGAACCATACCTTGGGATGGTACACCTAGAACTACCTGATGCGCATCGGCTGCGTATAACACTGCAAAACCATCGCCATAGCGTACTATTGCTGGTGTCGGGAGGCGAGAGATAGCCGTTGCAGGTACATCTACTAAGTTGGCTTTGAGTCCGATTAACTCTGCTAGGTATGCACAAGCGGGAAAAGAGATAGTCCCTTGGCGTTTAATTTGCTCACTTAACAGGCGACGTACTACTTCCTTGCGAAAGGGGATTTCTAAATGCTTTGTGAGCATTTGAAAACAGGCAAAGGTGGTATTTAATTCGCCTTTACCGCCGAAGAATGGAAATTTTTGGCGGTTTTTTTGGCCTTTCGCTGAGGAATTATTAGACTGGGGATAGTCTTCTTCTGAGGCGTAGGGGATGTCTAGAGTTTCGGTAATGTTGGCTTGACTGGGACTCAGAAGCAGTTGAGATTCATGGCTAGTGCTATTTAGAAATGATAAATCTGATGGTGTTAAACCCAGCAACCGCGCCGGACTTTCTCCTCTGACTATAATTGCTTCTTGTCCATCCTTCGGTTCTACACGAGAACCAACGGGGAACTCGTTGATTGTCCCGCCACCACTAATAAACCAAACGCTCTCTTTATCTAGTTGATGAAAGTAATTTCTTCCAGGCGCAAGATAGCTTATTTTTGCGCTTTGCCAGGCTTGTTCAGCTAGTTCACCAAGATTAGTGATGACGTTAGCTTGATTTGCTATCTGTGAACCCAGAATATCGAATACTTCTGCTATATGACTAGGATTGAGGCGAGCATTGGCAAAGGCGGGATAAGTAGACAACAGCCGCAAGTATTCATTGGCATCTAAGGTTAAACCGATCATTTCATCGGTAGAGGCGATCGCAGTTTCACAACCCACCTGACGCAACAACCCGATTTCACCAATAATTTCACCTGGTTGCATCAATTTTAGGGTATTGGGCATTTGCGTTTGCGGGTCAAATCCCAATAACCGCACCTGTCCCTCATAGATAATCGTTAACCGTTCGGGAACGACTTCTTTGCCAATAACTTTTTGCCCAATACGATAGCGAAATGCTTGCAGTCGGTCTAGTAAATTACTAATCTCTGTAGTTGGTAACTGGTCAAACCCTTGCAGGGTCACGAGAAATTCTTGAAAGGTATTTTTAATATAAGTCATAGTTAAAAAAAAGGTTTGATTCGATAAATTTATCTATAGGTTTTTATCCGAACAACGACAATATTTTATATTTATGCCATCAGTAATCAAAACTTGCTCATAGATGTACTTCAATTGCATAGTTTTTGCTATGGGGGACGTTCTTAAGTATACAAATGTTAAGCCAACTGGCAAGCTAATGATCAATTTGCTTATTTTATACAACTGCTTGACCAAGTTTTGACACAATCATTTATCTATAATGCAGATAATATAGCTAAGGAAACGTCAATATCCTAAATACAGGGCATAAAATACTGTTTAGAATGTAATTCTTAATAAAAAGACGTTCAGAGTAAAAATAGCACATTTTTTCACCCTGATGAATACTTAAGATATTCCAAAGAAAATTTAAAACTGCTATGGTACTTAGTCTCATAACGCCTGTAGAGACGTTGTATCCAACGTCTCTACACATCCATAACGTTAATTAGTTATTCTGTTAGCATTGCCGGCAATATTTCAACGGAATGTTAACTAAATTTAAGCGCGGGCTTTGTTCTGGAATCTGCGCTTGATACTTATACTCAGTCCGAAAGCTGCGATCGCACCCAGGGTAGTAGCAGGTTCAGGAACTTGGGTAAAATTAGCATTCCTGACTATTAACTGTGATTCGCCAATGGTATCGTCTACATCGACAACACTGATACCAACGTGATAGTTTCCAGCAGTTGCAAAAACATAGCTGAAGTTAGAACCACCAGTCAGAGGCACAACTAAATCATTGAATGTGACAAAAGCACTATCACTATCGCTGCTGGAAAAACTCCAGTCGAAATTGAAAACAGCACCAGCTTTGACACCAGCAAAAGTCGTTTTGATTGCAGAACCTGCGGTAGCACCAAAGAATGACCCAACAGGATCTAAACTACCGCCGGGAATACTCAGAAAATCCTCTACACTACCGACACTACCACCAGTTATGGCTGTATTGAGAGTACCTGAGTTGAGGGTGGCTTGACCTGATGTGAGGCTAACATCACCAATACTTTCCCAAGTAGATAAATCTAGATTAGCCGCGTAACTGGGACTAACTACTGCCAAAGTAGTGATACTCAATACACTTGCGCTCAGAATGGAGTTTTTGATGGAATTCAGCATGGGATTTTAATAGTTTGTAAATTGAAGAGTGGGCATTGGGTATGGGGAATAAAAAAATCAAAAGCCAAAAGACAACAAATTTTTGAATTTTGAATTGATTAGTCCCCAGTCCCCTTAAAACACGAAGTTTTGAGGATTGCTCATGGCTTCTGGAGTGACGTTATTCAAAACTAGGAATGGGCGGAAAATACCGGCACCGAGAAGTCCATCGCTATCAATTTGCAGGATGGTGCTGTTAGTAGTGCTACCTTGGACTAGGCGGACATAGCCATCTGCGATCGCATCGCTACCCTGATAGCCACCAGCAACTAAGCTATCTAACAACTGTGTCAGCACAATTTTGTCACTACCTACTTCAAAGTCGGTGATGGTATGACCTACTTCTCTAATGCTGGTGTAGATAAACTCGTCATTTCCTGCACCACTGGTAATGTTTTTGCCACCAGTACCGCCGACAATACGGTCATTAGCAGCAGTACCAATTATGGGGTCGCGGCTAGCAGTACCATTGAAGTTATTGAAGTCGTTATCAATGATGGTGACGATAGCACTAGCGTTAGTACCCAAATCATAATTACTGTTGTCGATGATATTGAGAACAACAGTTTCATTCCCTTCTACTAAGGCATCATCGACGGGAGTGACGACAATATCAACGTAAGTCTGCCCAGCCGCAATGTTAGCTGTACCAGTGAGATTATCGTAATCGCTGCCATTGGTAGCAGTACCTTCAACGGTGTAGTTAATTGTCAGCGATTTACTGGTATTACCAACACGAGAAACGCGGAAAGTACCTGCTGTTGTCTCAGCTTCCGTCGCATTTTCTGTATTAGCAGCAATACTAACTACAGGCGTAGGTAAGTTGAGAGGCTGGTCTAGTTCCAGAACGATGAACTCGTTATTGTCAATCCCCGGAGGGCGACCAACTGAGAAGGGATAGTTATTATCGTTAGCTAGTAGCAGTGTTTTTTCATCCAACACCACTACAGATTCAATGGTGACAAAGGGGAAGGTGAATTTGGTGCTACCATCGCCATTTAAGTCTTTGGGATCAGAAATATTGAGCAGATCACCGATTTCTTCTTTGGCTATAAAACCATTGGCATCTTTCTGGGAGAAGTCAACCTTGAATAACTTCTTGAATTGCGCGCCAGTACCTTGACCACCGTCTCGTTCAATCACCAAAAATTCATTCTCGTTGATGACGGTAATATCACCGATGGCGTAATTAGGTCTATCTAGACGGTAGAAACCTACTAAACCTTGATACTGCTCAGATGCAACATCAAATTTATAGATCCGTAAAGAGTTGGCTGGATCACCGGTTACAGTCCCTTCCAACATCGGATATAAGGTTTGCTTATCCAAGCTGATAGCCATACCCTCAAATCCACGAGAGCCAGACAGGTTAGGATTAGCTGGTTCTGTGAGGAAATCGGGGTTGTCAGGCGATCGCACAAACTCACCAGCTAACACATCACGGACGCGATCGCCTGTACCTGGGAAGTCTGTGAAGTAGCCATCTAAACCTAGCTGGATTAAATCTCTATATTCGGCTTCAGGGTTGTTGTTGTAGTCTGCCGCGAGATAACGCCCTTCGTTACGGAAGGTGTAAGCATGGACTAACAAGCCTGCTGCATGGGCATCTTGGATTAAAGTTGTCGGCGCAGTCAGGGTTTTATCAGCATCGTTAACTGCACCATCACCATTAACATCATCAGCTTGACCATCTCCATCTGCATCCACACCTTGCACGGATCTAATCATCCGCTTCCAGGGGCCAATACCATCGGCGTAGGTGGCAATTTCTTGTAAACCGGCGGCTGTTCGTAGGTCTGCATAGTTGCGGGTGTCGCCACTGACGACAAAATCGTATGGTTGCACCTCCTGTAATGAACCATCCAGATTGACATCAAATGCGTCTAGTAACTGTACCAAAGGCAGGTCAATTCCAGCCGCAGGCATAATGACATTGTTTAGTGCCTTGAGATTGCCTACCTCGAAGGACTGAATAAATACCCGTGTGGGGTCAGTGAAGTTATTTGCTACAAGAGTATCAATTAATTGCTGGCTGATGTCGTAGCCTTGTTGAGTGAAGTAAGTAGGATGCTTGGTTTCTGGATAAATGCCAATTTTTTTACCTGTATCAGCTTCTACCTGCTTCACTAAGTTGATGATTTCTTCTAGAGTGGGGATTTCATACAAATCATCAAACTCTTGGTTACGGAAACTCGGTTGGATTCTTGCTCGCAGAGTCTTGATTTCTGCTAGGGTGAAGTCTTCAGCAAAGAAACCTTCTTCATCTCTACCATCAACATTTTTAACCTTTTTGCGATCGCTAAACTGTGCTAAGTCTGCAACGTTAGTAGTGTTAATTAAGTTGGGTTCGTGACGGGCGATTAAGACTCCGTCTTTTGTTACTACTATGTCGGGTTCAATGAAGTCAGCACCGCGTTCAATCGCTAACTGGTATGCAGCTAAGGTATGTTCTGGGAGTTCACCGCTTGCGCCTCGGTGTCCAATTACCAGTGGGGCTTGACCAGTGAGAGTGTTGAGATTGGTGATATTGGGTGTAGGAATCGGCGCATCTAATAATTTACCTGTAGCATCGAAGTGCAGTAGGTAGGGGCCAAATTCTTCACCAACCCAGAGTGTACCATCTTCAGCAATTACCAAAGATTCAATATCGAAATCTGCACCAGTGAGGAGGCGTTCCCCAGTATTTTCATTGACAATTGTGAACGGTACTTTATTATCTGGGTCAGATAGTTGGATAAAATCCAAGACATCGACACTGCGATCGCCATCAACTTCTGTACCTTGGAAACTAGGGTCTAGGCGATAAATCCGCAACAGGTAATCAGGACTATTCGCCTTACTACCAAAACCATTGTCAGACAAGAACCAGTAGGAATTATCATCGGCGACTTGTACTGCACTAAAGCCTTGAACTGGCTGGTTAGCAAAGGGCAGATCCCTACCGTTGGTGTTACCTGTAACCGCACTACCCGCAGGTGTCCCTTCCGCAAAGGTATCAGCCGGGAGTGCAGCAAAACCTTTGAGTGTCAATTTCGACCCATCCAGCTTATAGGGTAATTCCAGTAAGCCGAGTTTTGTCGGTAGACTGGGGGAGGCAACTGTAATCCCGATTGTACCGTCGGGATTGGTCTGCGTGCCGACGATACTAAAATCATTATCGTTAACTAAAGCTAGAGTGTTGGAATCTACCAAAGCCAATCCTTCTAGCTTACTGACTCCGGTGTAACCCAGTTCAGCTGCGTTGGCAATCAGGGTCTTGGTGACAGGAACAATATTCGCTGCTGCTAACTCGGCAACAGTTAACTGTTCAATGGTTTTATCTGGGGGCAATGTCCCAAAGTTAGTGGAATTATTAATGTTGGTCGCCCCTGCCAAATCAATCTGGAAGATCAGTTTGTTCGATGTGTTGTCTTCTAAATCATCTCGCTCGACAACAGCAAATTTACCATTACCCAGAGAAACAGCATCGCCAATTTTGTCTGTTCTGGCATTACCACTGCCGGAAATATCATCAAGAAGATAAAGATATTCACCCGTAACCTGTTTGGAAATGATATCAAATTCCAGAATCCGCAGATTTAGAGAATTTCTAGAATTGGCATCATTACCCACATCTGGGTTATCAATCGCACTTTGAATAAAGGCATACAGTTTATTACCTTCTAGTGCCACGGCTTCAAAGCCGCGATTATTCCGCCGTTGGGCGTAAACAGCAGGGAACACAGGTGTACCAAAGGAGTTACCGCCATTTTGGCTAGAGTCAGTAGCATCACCGACAGGAATGAAGCGATCGCGCAATTTACCGTTACTATCAAAGTGGTAAATCGCTGGACGATACTCATCCACCATCCACAAATCACCATTAGGTGCAACTACAATTCCCTCTAAATCTGCACCAAAGGGGTCATTCGGTAGAGCTTGGTTATTCAAATCCACAGGATTTTCATCGGTGTAGGCTGTACCGCTAGCACCTGCTTGTAGGTTGGCTAGTCCCGTCAACGGGGTGACACCATCGGGACGGAATAAGCCAGTTCTCTTGGTGATGGTAATTTCACTGGAGGCGCGGTTAAGTTCAAAGCTAACCACTTCTGGTTGGAAGTCTGGTAAAACAAATGGTCTATTACCACCGATGGGTTCTCCGTTGGGGCCTCTATCGGTGTGAGCGACAAACTGCAAGTTACCGTTAGCAGCAATCCCTTGGAAGTAAAGCCCAGAGAAACCACCCAGGAATATATCTTCACCAGTGATGGTTGTTCCTAATTTGGGTAGATCATTAAATTCATAGACAGTCAGCTTTGGTTGTGCCATTGGAGTACGCGGATTGTAACTGGTTGTATCAATCTCTAGGGGTTGGGAAAAAGCATGAGCGATGTTTTCCCAAGGGACAAATTTAAAGTTAATGTTGACGTTTTCGAGTTCCCCGTCATCTTCAACGAGTCTGGGGGGATCGTTAGAACCGTCTTGTGTCACAAATAACCCAAAGGGGAAGTTTGCCCCTAGTGGGACGTTGACGACATCTGCGCCGTCAGACTCCTGTACGCTATCTATTGCGCCATTATTACCAACGGCAAAGCTACCTAAATATTCGTTATTACCTTCACGGCTGTAGACTGCAAAGGTGTTGTCGCCTTGACTCGATACTAGTAAATAGCCTTGACCATTTTGGCCGTAGTAAATAGTCAAGCCTTCGACATCACTGGTGAGATAAGAACCACCCAAGGCTTTTACTTTATCTATCAGCTTGCCAGTGTTACTTCCGTCTGGTTCTGCTGAGAACTTCCAAATACCAACATTTTCCTGTCCGATGTAAAGGAAGCCTGTTTCTTGGTCTGCTACCATCCCCTCAGTTTGGGGATCAATGCCCTCATCTGCGGGGATAGTAAACTCTCTGACTCGTTCCGCCCCAATTTTACCGTTACCTTGGTCAATGAGTTTAAACTGAGCTATATCACCAGTGTCAGCACGATTAGTAAATATGTAGTAATCATTAGTTACGGGGCTACGATATAAAGCCAAACCGTAAGCACTACGTTCGTCTGATATGTAAGGCGGTGCAAAGGGAGGGGCTTGGAAGAGAGTCCCGATACTGCTATCAGTGATGTCTTCTAAATACTCACCGGGGGTAGTGGGATTGGGGTTAATTTTAAAGATTACCAGTTTATCGTTTTGGCGATCGCTGGCTACGGCAATATCTACAGTTTCACCACCCAAGTTAAACCCATATTGTACATCTACGTTGTTGTAGCGGATATTACCAGGGTTAACGGTTTGCAGTAAATTCCCAGACAGGTCATAAACCCGCAGTCCAGCATTTTTCACTGCTGTCAATACGAGGCTGGCTGAGGAGTCGCTAGCATTCACATAAATTGCTGGGTCATCAGCATCCGCATTTCGATCAACTGCTGGGATGCTGACATCATCATCATCAAATAAATCGGGGCGGGTTTCAACGGTGGGAGTAGCTGTAGGAATTATATCTGCACTCAAAGTCAGAATCTGCGTAAATTGGGCGGCGTTGAAGTTGTTGTCACTCACCAACACAATAGATTGACTACCATCAGCTAATTTGGGTCCGAAAGTAATCCCTTCGATGTTATCTGTACCGGTTGGTAAGTCGAGGTCGTTTAAATTCAATAGTAGTTTCTTGCTAGCAGGTCTGAGGGCTGCTAATTCCACTTCACTCAGGTTTGCTAAGGAGTCAATGGTGCTAATATCCGTTGCACCTTGCAAAGATACCTCATAGATTTTGATGGTGTTACCTACACCCACAGCAAAGGAACGTTCGACCGCGAGGAAAGTACCTCGGTTATCAATTGCTAATAAGTCCACCAAACCGTTATCTGCAAAGCCTGTGGCTGGATTGGGGACATCAGCAATAGCATCGGTGATATAGAGATATTCTTTTTCTGGCTGACCGCTAACTAAGTTGTATTGCAGAATCCGGGAAGGACTACCACTCGTTAAAGAAGCCCTCGCGCCATCTTGGAACAGGGCATTTTCGGTGGCTGTGTAGAGGGTTTTCTGGTCGGGTGCAATAGTGAGGCTTTCAAAAGCTAAGTTATTCCGCACCCCTGATGTCTGCGTATCACCTGCATCAACAATCCCATTACCGTTGGTATCTTCTACAATAGGTAAGAATTTCACAGGGACAGGAAGCGATCGCAATTCTTGACCAGTAGCTATGTCAAACTCTTTAATAAAGGGATCACTAACACGCCCAGCATTCGGATTTGCTTCCCCTTCGGAGGAAATAAACACCGTCCCATTTTTGGTTAAGGCAATCCCTTCTGGGTCAATACTATTTAATGGAAAAGTATTACCATCGCTATCTTTGAGGGTTGTAACATTGGTAAATGTGACTTCTCCTGCTTCCGTCGTGTAGGTATAAAAACGAGCCGGGGCAAATTGAGAGCGATCGTCAGAAATCGCATAATAGAGATTGTTAACAGCGTCATAGGTGACACCAGATAACCCACCCATTTGAGTGGGTACGCCATTTACAAGTCCGGCTGTACCTCCAGGGATAAAGCCTGTAGGAAAGGTTTCTTGTTCGGCAAATTCAGCATTGGTAACGGTTTTCCCTGCTGGCGTTGCGCCTACTTCTACATCTACCCACACTAAACGATGGTCAGAACTAGGGAAAGGAAAAGTACCCACAGCCGCAAATTCCGGGTCAGTATTTACAGGCCAAAATACTGCTGAGTTAGTAATTTGCAGGTCAGCAGAAGGTAGTACATAATCTGCTCGCAAGTTACCTGGCGTACCATCAGCAAAATCAGCCGTGTCAAAGTAGGGATTGCCTTGGTGATTAGCGTTTGCACCACCTTGTAAAGCCGCCTGCTGGGGTGCGCCTGGACTTGTAGGGATGGAATTAGTGTTGATATTGGGGTTCTGCAACAGTTGGAGAATGGCGTTGTCAAAACTGTCCCCATCGAAAGGGTCAGCATTTTGATCACCCATAATCACAAAACTTGACCCAGCAGCTAAACCGCCTGTATTACCGGCATCATCATATATATAACCACCTTTATCGGTAGTGATATAGTCTGCCCAAAAGCGGATTTCGTCATGGTTGCGTTTGCCGTTGCGGTCTTCTGCACCATCAAAGACTGGGGGTGTGGGATGACTTGCCAAAACATGGATTGTTTCACCATTCACCTGAATTGGTATGTCCCAGTGACTCTTGGAAGATAAACGTAAGATTGCTTGCTCTTCTGGAGAATACCAAGAAGTGTCTGCATCAGGAGTTTTGATCGTAGGTAAAAGAGAATCGGGCATATCCTTCCACAAAAAATTCTGGAAGGTGCGTATATTTGCTGTGTCAATTGGGTATTTAGACAACAGCAACATCCCAAACTGACCGGGGAAAATGCCAAAGCCGAAGGCATCGTTACCACCACCAACTGAGCCATTGTTATCTAAGTCAAATCCAGAAGCAATCCCTGTATTAGAAGGAGCAATGTAAATGTAAAGATAATTAACAGGAGTTGCACCGTTTTGACTAACAGATAAGTAGTTTTGTTGAAATAGTTGAACTGGTTCTAAAGGATTGCCGGCAACGTAGTCAAACTCATTAATTAGCAGCACATCTGGGTTATTGCGCTGAATAATTTCCGCAATAGCTTTAGCCTGAACATTATCAGGAGTAGAAAGATCAGTTACTAATTGACCTTCAGCATTACGGTTAAGAGAAGCATTGAACTGAGAAAAGCGGATTGTAGGGTTAGTCGGCATAGGTTAGTTGCGAATTACATCCAGAGTGAGCGAAGATGAGTATCGGTACGAGTAGACACTTTGATACAGTTGAATTTCTAATGCTTGTGCTGGTTGAGTCGCGCTATTTTATAGATCACATTTAGAGCGATCGCTAGATGGTCACTGTAAATTGAGGTATATGCCAGAAAACAGCCACATACCTTAATTCAGTATTTATTCGGATTGTTAAATTTCAAACTATCCCAGTTAGTTTAAGAAACAGCTAGCAAATGGTTAAAAGTAGATAGTTATTAGTAGGACTTACGCAACTGGCATATTTTTTCTGTAGGGGAGGCAAAAAGCGGTGTGGATTTTCCTCCCGCTTTATTGCCGTTGCGTGACGCAGCGAGAATATTTGAACGTAGTCATGAGACTTATACGTCACGCACCAACCACCAATTGTGACTCTTGCGTCAATCCTGATTAGTTAGAAAAATTAATAAGGGTGAGCCTATAGCCCACCCTAAAGTGCGTATATTCAATTAGTGGAAAACCTAACCCCCTAACCCCCTTCCCTACTAGGGAAGGGGGAATATGTAGAGACGCGATTAACGAAATTTATCAGGATTTAGGCGTGTGCGGACTTGTGGTTGCGATTGGCGGCGAATTGCTACCCCATTTTTCAGATTTCTACCTGTTCCCCCATCCCTAGTATCGAGGTAAGGCTTGAGATTGATACCGCTTCTTAAAGAATTGACTTGATTACCGCTACCTAACAGAGTACGACCTAAATTATAAAGTTCGTTTCCTCCATTATTGCGATTAGTATAGGTGTTGACGGCTGTAGTTTGCTGACCACTATCAGCAGACATCAAGTTCTGGAAAATACTATTGCGGACAGTGTAGGGGTCTTTATTACGGGGTACTGTTAGGACAATCCGACATTGAGAATTAGCATCGGTTGTCACACAAACAATATTTTCGTTATTTTCTACAGAGGTTTGCAGCTCTTGTAACCCATCTGGGCGATATAATTCTAAGCGGCTAGCGATCGCTTGACAACGACTTTGTGCATCCCAACCACCACCTAAAGCCGCAGGAGTAGCCCAAGGAAAGTATTGCCCTGGTTGGCTTTGAGGTTGATACATGACGGTGTGTTGGCCGTTATTCTGTTGACAGAAAAAGCGTGCGCCACCAACATTAGTAGGTGAATTAGTTGTATTTGCTGATGTGTTTGTAGGAAATGGTGCAGGTGTGTTTGTTGGTGTTGATGAACCTGATGGTACAGTCGGGACAACTACGCTATCTGAAGAATTATCAAATTGAGCCAGTGCAGCCCCATTACCCAAAAATAAAGATAACCCCAGACCGCCCAAACAAGCTAAATTCCAGCTTTTTGACAACATAAACGCTCCTCCAGTGGACACAGAGTGGAAAACTGATATTTCTATTGACGCAAAATTTTGTCTTTTGATTCATTCAGTGCGTTGCTTTTTTTTTCTTCTAGTTCTTTTTTCTCTTGCAGCAATTTTTTTACTCTAGCGTTGATATCTAAATGACGTTTCATCCATGAAAATTTAGGACAAAGTATATTTTGTCAATCAGTTAAAATACTCTATTTTAAGTTTAAAGAAATAATAATCTTAATAATACGGTTTTGCAGATAAAAATCAGCTAACGCCGGCTAATACTCAGAGTGATATCAAAAACTTTCAGTGTACTAAAATTCTTAGT
>NZ_CAWUDL010000094.1:0-20689 GCF_963920945.1 Anabaena sp. CCY 9402-a | reverse complement strand
TTTATCCCCCCAAATCTCTTGATTTATCTAGGTTTTTTGTTTATTCTGCAAGCCCGAATTAGTAGCAGCAGGGATTCCCAAAGATCAGATAGTCTTGGGATTCCACCCACCTAATGTTAGACAACACACGGGATATGCGATCGCATAATTTTTGCAGTTTTTTCAAATCTTCACTTTTAAAGGTAAAATCACTGTGAAAGTAGAGCCAACCCCTGGTTGAGAAACTAGGCTTATTTTACCTTGCAGTAGTTTGACTAACCGCGCCACTATCGCTAAACCTAAGCCAGAGCTTTCGGGAAGGTAGGGACGTTCTTGAGAACTGACGCGAAAATAAGGTTCAAATATCTTGGTTTGGTCTTTTGGTGCAATACCAATACCAGTATCAGAGACCGCGATCGCCCACTTCTCATGATCTAGCATCTGACATAATATACTTATAGTGCCGGAGTCTGTGTAGCGAATCCCATTACTAACCAGATTTGTGACAACTTGTTGTAATTGAAAGCCATCTGTGATTATTTCTGAAGATATGCTGTTGCAGTCAACCAGGATTCTTAAATTCTTCTCCGCCGCTAAAGGCTCTAGCATCTCACAGACATTGTTAATTAATTCCGTTACATTAATAGACACTAATTGGAGTTGGAGCTGACCTGCTTCATACCGTGAAAGTTCTAGTACATTATTAATTAAACGCAGTAAGTGTCTACCATTGCGTAGTACACGTTCAATATGTTCTACGTTGACGTTGCTATCTTTTTTCGGAATCTCTCGTTTTTGTTGTCGTAAAAATAAATCTGAGTAACCAATAATTGACGTTAAAGGGTGTTTGAGTTCGTGCGCTAGTTCTGAAAGTTTGTCTTGATTGACATTAATTAAACGTGTCAACTCTTCATTGTGGAGAGTGAGAGAAGTTTGCAAATTTTGTAATTCACGCAAGCGTTCTTTCACATAACTATTAAAACACCGAGCGATCGCTTCATCAATCACCGCATCCATTAAACGCATATAACGAATAATTTCGGTTGGTGTTGCCTGTAATAAATCAGCTTCCATAGTATCAAATACTACTTTTCTTAGTAGGCGATACTCACGCGCAATTTCGGACGGATCAAAGCCTTGTTCAGCACGTAGCAAACCATGCTGCCAACTAGCAGTCAATATTGATTTAATATCACCCTCCTGGGAAGGCGACAGCACTTTTACCATCGCCTGAAAAACTTCAGGAATATGATTTTTAATTGCTCCGTAGGATAAATCATCAGCACTTTCTATCTGCTGATCATTCCGAACTGCTAAAATCCATTTTTCGATGATATTGTGAGTATTTTCAGCCAGCGATTGACTAAAATCCATGCTTTTAAATTCACCGAGGAAATAGGGGAACTAAATTATCTATGTCATTAGTTTAGCGATTACAGTGACCTTTATCGAAACTCTTGGCAAGTTTCACCTAGCGCATGACATATATTTAGCAGTTATTAGCTTTATCGTATCCTGTAAGATCAAAAAAATTAGCCTTCCCAAACCCAAAGCTTATATTTGGGGAATATAAGCTTCGAGTTTGGTAAATTTCGCTCAATTTTGGAATGGTTATGTTGAAAGCGCGGGGTATATTTTGCTAAGGCAAATCCTATCGGCACGTAATTTAATCTGGAGATTACAATAAGAAAAAATTATCAATTTAAAGTTGTTTTTATGGAATCAATAATGCTATCTTGATGAAGATTACTATCTATTAGAGTAAGTCAGCCTAATCCAACAGATCACAGTATGTAATGTTGGAGCGGAGGAACCAAGTTTTTGGGGCGTATCTTTTAGAGAGTAGCGAGTTAAGAGTTACAAGAGAAAGGTGATTCAACCCCTAACTCAACACTACATACTCGACATTCTCGTAAGAAGGGCAACTCTCAGCCCTAGCCCGTCAGCTAACTTCGTAGGCATTGGGAGGAGACTGAAGAGACAGCATTTTTTAATGTTTAGCTCTCATCAGTGTCCGTGGCTGGTACTGCTCGGTTTTTTGTACCTGCACTTAACTCTGTTGGGGTTGCCTGAATGATATTACAATTAAATTTAGCAGCGATCGCAGCTGTTGCAAGTCAAGCTGTCTGGAAAAAGACTAAACCTATAATTTTGAGGGATGTAGTCTTACTACCCATTTTGGGTTTTTTAGGAATTATCTTGCTGTGGTGGGTTGTAGCACTCATTAACCATGATTTAATGCCTACACCACCTGAAGCATTCGTGGCTAACTTAGACTACATACTTCACCCATTCTATCAAAGAGGCCCCGGTAATTTAGGCATTGGTTGGTTATTGATAGCTAGCCTAAGACGGGTACTGATAGGTTTTTCATTAGGTGCAGTAGTAGCTATACCTTTAGGTTTTTTGATTGGGATGTCTAGACCAGCCATGCTAGCATTCAATCCCATCATTCAAATTTTCAAACCAGTATCACCCTTAGCTTGGCTACCCATAGCTTTAGCTATCTTCAACTTAGCAGAGCCTTCAGCCATTTTCGTAATTTTCATCACCTCCCTATGGCCGACCATTATTAATACAGCCCTAGGAGTTGCTAGCGTTCCCAAAGATTATATAGACGTGGCACAAGTCCTAGAAATCCCTCATTGGCGGCGAATTATCAAAATTATTTGGCCTGCTAGTTTACCCTACATTTTCACAGGCTTGCGAATCAGTTTAGGAATTGCCTGGCTTGTCATAGTTGCAGTAGAAATGCTCACCGGCGGAGTAGGTATAGGCTTCTTTGTCTGGGATGAATGGAGTCGTTTAAACCTCAGTTCAGTCTTCCTAGCCGTTTTCGTCATAGGCTTAACTGGACTCATCCTAGATTTCGCTGTCAGCAAACTGCAAGAACTAGCCACCCATCGCCCCATAACTTCTAAATAGAAACATCTCACTCCAACAAAACCTCAAGACGCAGCCTCTCTCTCTGCGCCACCCTTCGGGAACGCTTTCAGCGAACTGCGTCTGGAGCGTGAGCTAATCACACCATTGAACTCAACATGAGTAACCATAACTGGACAAGACGGAACTTCCTCAAAAGCATAGGAGCAACCACAGCCGGAATCACCTTATCCTCCTGTGCCATATCAGCAGACAAATCCGCCAAAGGCTTGACAGAAGAAGCCTTAGCGATCAAACCACTAGTCAGATCCCAAGACCTAGAAAAACCGAATCTAATTATTGGATACGTTCCCGTTAATGATTGTGCGCCATTTGCGATCGCCTGGAAAAAAGGCTTCTTTCGCAAGTATGGTTTAAACGTCCAACTCAACCGCGAAGCAAGCTGGGCTACCTCCCGCGACGGTTTAATCTTTGGTCGTCTAGATGCTTCACCTGTAGTCTCCGGTGCTGTCACGAACGCCCGCATAGGTGCAGAAGGCGCACGTCAAGCCCCCCTATGTGCAGCCATGACCATTCACAGCCACGGCAACGCTATGACCATGAATAAATCCATGTGGGATTTTGGCTTACGTCCCTGGTACGAGTATCAACAACAATATGGCGATGGGGCATTAGCAGCCTTCGGTAAAGATTTTCGTGGCTACTTTCAAAAACAACCAGCAGAAAACAAAGTTTGGGCAGTAGTTTTGAGTTCATCGATTTACGAATACTTTGTCCGCTATATCTCTGCGGCTGCTGGTGTCGATCCCCTAAAAGAGTTTCGTGTCATTATTGTATCCCCCCCACAGATGGTAACAAATGTGCGAATAGGGGCAATGCAAGCCTACATGGTAGCAGAACCCTGGAACACCAGAGCCATTACAGGTAATGAAAATATTGGCTTCACCTTCGCCCAAGGGAAAGAAGTCTGGTTAGGACACCCAGATAGGTTACTAGGGGTGATGGAATCTTTCATTGACAAATATCCCAAAACCTATCGTTCCTTAGTCAAAGCCATGATAGAAGCCTGCCAGTATTGCAGCAAACCTGAAAATCGCCAAGAAGTTGCCGAACTAATGACAGACCGTTCCTTTACAGGTGCAAGACCAAAAAAACAGGATGCACCAATTACCAAATTGACCGCACCTGGAATTATCGGCAATTACAACTATGGTGGGTTTGATGGCAAAGACCGCACCATTAACGCCGCAGACACCACGATTTTCTATGATATTCCTGACAACCTACCTAAAGAACCAGGCGAACACTCAACATTTTTATGGAGATCCAGAAGTATCTGGTTAATGACTCAAGCAGCTCGTTGGGGACAGATCAAAGAATTTCCCAAAAATGCTGACAAACTAGCAGCACAAGGCTGGAGAACAGACTTATATCGAGATATAGCCAGTGAAATGGGCATTGAATGTCCCAAAGAAGACTATAAAGTTGAACCGCCAGAAGTATTCATAGATAGAAAAAGCTTTGACCCTAGCGATCCGATTGGCTATTTAAATAGCTTTGAAATTAGAGCTAACGCCCCCACAAATTTCTTCATGTCTTAAATCATCTAGAAACCTATTTCTCTCTGTGCCTCTGTGACTCTGTGGTGAAAAGTGTTAGTTATTCTTCCTCTTATTTCAGCACTCAGTCAGGTAAAAATTTGTAATTATTAGGAGTATGTCAAATGAAATATACACCCTTGTCAGTTGATACTCATGAAAAAGCTAACTCTCCCACAAATTTTTTACAAATCGAAAATTTAGTCAAGTCTTATCCGACACCAGATAAAAGTAACTTTGTAGTTCTTAATGAAGTTAATCTAAGCATCGGTGAAAATGAATTTATTTCTGTAATTGGACATTCTGGTTGTGGCAAATCAACTTTGTTAAAAATTGTAGCGGGTTTAGAAAAAGCAACCTCTGGCTCAGTAAGGCTTGACGGTAAAGAAATTCGCCAGCCAGGTGCTGAAAGGATGATGATATTTCAGAATTATTCTTTGTTGCCTTGGTTAACAGTCCGAGACAATATTCGTCTCGCTGTGGATGAAGTGTTAAAAAATGCTAACCGGCCTGAAAAAATTAGCATTGTGAACAAACACTTGGCAATGGTAAACTTAACGGCGGCAGCAGAGAAGTATCCTGATGAAATTTCTGGAGGTATGAAACAAAGAGTAGGGATTGCAAGGGCTTTAGCTATATGTCCAAAAATGTTGCTCATGGATGAACCTTTTGGCGCATTAGATGCGTTAACTAAAGGTAAATTGCAAAAGCAAGTATTAGATATTTGGGAAAATAATCGACAAGCAGTAATGATGATTACTCACGATGTTGATGAGGCTATTTATATGTCTGATCGCATCGTCTTAATGACCAATGGGCCAGCAGCTACAATTGGGGAAATTTTAGAAGTTCCCTTTCCCCATCCACGGGATAGAACTGCTATACGCAACTCAAAAGAATATTTTGAACTTCGTAATCATGCCTTAAACTTTCTTGATAAATATTTTACTCAGGAAGAGTGAAGTAGACTATTATTTTTGTAGTGGGTGGCCTAATTCAAATTCAGTCAAACTAAATTTGAAGCGGAGAAACCAAATTATGGGGCGTATCTTATAAAGAGTAGCAACTTCAGGGTGTGACTAATCTTAACATTAGCACTCGGCACTCATAAGAGAGACACCTTCCAGTCTTAGCCCGTCAGCTAACTCCGTCGGCAATGGAAGGAACTCCCAAAACTTGGCTGTAATACCAGTTGTTCTTGGGGATTCCTAGCGAATAAGCCTTGAGCTATTCGTTTCTACCCTGCTTCTCATTCATTGTTTAGTTAAATTTAGGAGAAGTCAAAGCTGTGAACATTAAGCCAATGTTAGCACGCTTACAAAGCGCGATGGGTCGAGATGACTTAATCGAACAAATTTTATTATTGCCAGAACCCAAAAAACCTGATTATGAGCAATGTCAACTAGCTAAATCAGTTAATTTAATTGTTGGTTATGATGCTTCTCCTAATAGCCATACTGCACTAGATATAGCTTTTTGGATTGCACATCAAACACGGTTAGCAACTAATCAAGAAGTCATAGTGCAAGCTGTTTATGTATTAGAAGACAGTCATGATGGTCAAAATATTAATAGATTGCGACTGGTCGATAAATTACCAAATTTAGAATGTCCTATTGGTGAAGTATCCAAATCTACCACATCTGTATTAACTCAACCAAGACTTCAAGGAATTGCGTTACATCTACAACAGAAGACGCTAGATTCCCTCCAAGAAGCCGATAGAATTCTTTGGCAGGCTAGAAGTTTAGCTGAGGAATGGCAAGGTTCTTTTAAATCACATTTGCGCTTCGGTGGCGTTAGCACAGAACTAAGAACAGTGGTGGAAAATGAATCTGCTGATATCTTATTTTTGGGATGTAAATCTGTTTACCATCCCCTCATTAAACAGCTTAGTTCTAATTTCCACTGTGCTGTTGTAGGTGTTCCCAATTGCATAGATGAATAATGGCATGGGAATTGGGAATTGGGCAGTAGTAAACATTTCTCCCCAGTCCCCAGTCCCCAGTCCCTATCCCTGATGGTTAGCTAGAAAAGATTCGATTTCAGCCGAAGTGGGTTGAGAGGCGATCGCACCTGGTTTAATGGTAGTCAGCGCACCTACAGCATTAGCATAAGCAATCATGCTTTTAGCGATATCTGCATCACTGAGGCTATGGAGACCATTTTTACTAAGTTGGTGGATAAATCCTGCCAAAAAGCTATCTCCCGCACCAGTGGTATCAGTCACAGCAACATCAAAAGCAGGTAACTTACCTTCATTCTCACCCAAGCAATAGGCACAACCATGTTCACCATCTGTCACCAGCACCCCTTCAATCGACCCTAAGCGGTAAGTTATAGCACCTGGATCTGTGGTATCAAATAACCATTCTGCCTCTTCTTTGGAGAGTTTGAGAAAATCGACCCGTTTAAATAGGGCTTGAATTTTTTGCCTCGCGATATTTTCATCTTGCCAAAAGACTGGCCGCCAGTTGACATCTAGCACAATTTTTAAATCATACTGTTCTGCTAGTTCTAGAGTGCGATTAATTGCCTTTTCGCTTTCAGGGTAGGCTAGTTCTAAAGTACCCAAAACGAGAAACTCTGCATCTTGAAACAGTGACTCCGGCAATTGTTTGGCTTGCAAGTGAGTATCGGCAAATTCTGAGGTGTCATACTTACCAAAGCCTGCAAAACTGCGATCGCCTGCTAGATCCCGCACCACATAAACTTGGCGCGTTGGCGCAGTAGAATGACGCTGTACACCCCTGGTATCTACACCTACTTCTTGTAATAGCTGGACAAGTTCGTTCCCTGGCTCATCTTCCCCTACTGCGCCAATAAATGCGGCGGGAGTTCCCAATTTGACCAAAGCACAGGCGACATTAGCTGGCGCACCACCAGGGTAAGGAGTCCAGGATTGCACTTCTTCTAGCTTTAGCCCTAACTGATCAGCTAAACAATCGAATAGAATTTCACCGAGGCACAAAACACGAGGATTACTCATCTCATTTTAGTCTTTCAAGGGGACTGTTAATCTCATCTCATCTCATTTTAAATTTTTGTTGATTTTTTATTGGCATTTGAGGCTCATTCACCCCTAATTTTCTACTTTTATTCTTTGGTAGTTCCTTAGATGGATCAATTGAGAAGCGATCGCTCGATTTCTTGACTGACTAACTGATTACCTTGTAAGTTCAAATGAATATGGTCTTGGTATAAGGCTTGAGGATTAGTTTGAGAGTTAAATATAGGCAGAAAATCTATATAGATAATTTGCTGTGCTTGCGTAAAATCCTTGAGGCGTTGACGGGCTTTAATTTCGTAATCACGGGGGCCACTTTCACCTAGTTCCCGCAATAAGGGAGTCATCACCAGCAGGAATTTGCTGTTGTTTTGACGAGTTAATTCTTGAATTTTAGCAATGGCTTCTAGATTAACACCCACGCGATCGCCTGTTTCTTTCTGCACTGCTTTCATTTCGGGAATCGGCTGTTGTTTCTGCACGTAACGTTGCCATACTTCTATATATGCTAAGGCTGGTTTTTGATTGGGGTAATTGCGATCGCGTCCCACTGGTAATGATGTAGGTGCAGTAGCAAATAAATCGTCGGTATTAATTAATAAAACTACCAACTGAGCCTGAAAAGTCCCAAATTTCTGGAGATAAGCGAGTTCATTCCTTGGCCCCCAAGAGTTAGCGGAAGCATTCATCACCTCGGTAGGTTGACGATTAGACAGACTAGCCATCATCAAGCTAGAAATAGTATTAGTCTGATCTGTCCACCAACCACCATTAGCTATTGAGTCTCCCAAAATTAATATTCGCAGCGTCGAGGGTGTAGGTATTTTAGATATAGACCCACTCCGCATAGAATACTCATTAATCTCAATGCGATTACCAAAGCGGCGCGTGCGTTGGTTGGGTGCTAACAAATAACCGATTTGATCATCAGCAATATAAGTCAGGGGATTACCAAAACCAAATAGCGATCGCAATCCGATTTCCCCCAACACTAAAGCTACCACCACCACCCCAAAAATTACCAATAATAATTTCACCTACAAACACCCTCCTTTTCCCAGCCTAAGAACTTATTTTCTGAAAGTCCCTAATGTTTAGCAGAGATTTTACTGTAGTTTGTTAACTTCTCTCCAACCCTAAATGTAGTTTGAGAGCCGCATCTACTAATTGCATCAAGTCTTCACTTAAACTATTTACCACCTCTGACACAATCCTTTGCTGAGAAATTGTTCGTATCTGCTGCGCCTGTACTTTGGACGCTAATGGTAAACCACTATCCTCTGGATTCAGTAAAACCTCGAAGGGGTAAACACGGCTGACATTGGATGTAAGCGGTAAAATTGTTACCGTGCTAGCTGCACGATTATTGGCATCATTGCTAACTATCAGCACTGGACGGCGTTTAGCCATCTCAGAACCTACAGATGGACTGAGGTTAGCGTAATAAATATCACCACGCTTCATCGGTTAATCCATCTGTAATCGTGATTTCCCAATCATTGTCAACTTCAGCAGATACTTCTCTGTAAGCCTGTTCTAGTTCCTGTGTTCGCAACAATTGCAATGCTTTTTCAATGACTTGGGAGCGAGATTTACATTCATGGGCTACTTTGTAACCTTCAATAAATTGCACTAGGGAAGCTGGTAAGGAAATTGATAGCTTTTCAACTTGCATAGTCTTACCAAGTAGTAGGAAGCATCTTCTTACTTAATGGTACTCTAGAAGGGAAAGCCAGGGATGCGGAATGGAGTTGGAACTTTCACCCGCGATCGCACTTCATCTAAGGCGCGATTCACAGCCCGATCCACTACAGTATTAGTTAATACATTCACCATATTTTTAGCAAAGCCACTTTCCCCTGTAAACCCGACATCGAGAATGCAACCTTCCAGCATGAAATCATCTACCCCTGCTTTACGGCAGACATTTTCTGCTTGGCTGATTTGGTTGGGCATCAGGGAAGCAATATTATGATAGCGTTTGGGAAAATTACGGTCTGTAAATGTCGCCGTTGATTTTCCTGATTCATAATTAAATAGTGAGTCTTCTTGCTTAATCCGCCAACTATCACCGAAATCGCGGTAAAGTTTGTCAAAGTAGCTTTTTTCAAACTCATCTAGCGGAATGGGTATCGGGAGGAAATTACTCAATGCCAGTCGGACATTGCTATAGTTAGATCGACTAGGTATTAGCTTGCCAGTACGTGTTTTCAAGTCATTATTGGCGTTACGATCAAAATCTCCTAACAAACCTGTCATTTTGCCTTGATAGTTGCTGGGAACTGTCACAGTCACATTGACAAATGGCAAGTTTGCAACCTTAATCGGACGAATGATCACCTGTTCTCCGCGAGGACTTTCAATGGTGTATTCCGTGCTTTGTTTTTGCAGGAAACCACCATCAGGTAATTTCACTGTCTCATCTTTGAGGGTAATAACTTCGCCATTTACCCGTAGAGTAGCTTTCTCAGATTTATCTGAACTGGGAGCATAATAACCGATGCGATCGCTTCCCACTTTCACAGCCACAGCCGTATTTAAACTCAGTTCTTGTTTGGGGACTTTTTCTTGGCGAGTTTGAACGATAAATTTCCCATCAGCAGATTGTTCTAGGAGAAACTCACCAACTGTCTGGAAACTATAACGGAAACCATCTAAAGTAATGATGTGGGGATCACCGTAGCTGCTACCCGTACCTTTAGAACCGCTAGTGGCTGGATTAGAAGTGTTACCTGATGAGTTATTACCATTATTATCAGTCCCATTGCCGTTAGTGCCGTTAGTACCGTTAGTACCGTTGTTAGTGCTGTTACCAGAACCTTGATTAGAAGGCTGAAAAAACTCATTAGGCAGCTTAACAGAACTGGTTGGATTTTCAGCATCTTCACAAGCCTGTGCTGGCCCCACTAAATAATTCTGATAATCATTGGGATCTGGGGTATCAGGGTTACTGTCACGCACCAAACTGGGAATTTTCAGTCCGCTTGCTTTGCCTTTATCATCTGCACTAGGCCCAACGTCTTTGTATTGAGGGTTGGGTGGATGTGTGTGGTACATCCCGACTGTAAAAATATTACTAGTATCCCGTGGTATAGAGCCAATATCAACCTCCCTGTTACCCGTTGTGGGATCTCCAACTTTCACCGCAGAAACAGAAAATTCTCCTGTTTCTTTGTTCCACAGAATCCATCGTCCTCGTTCAAGTTGATCGCTCAGTCCAGCTTTCCAGTCTAAATCCATCGCCTCTTGCACGACTTTGCTCGTAGCAATGTTGAGAATGCTAGGAAACTCTGGGTGATTAGTCTTACAACGTCCACTTAATTCAGCTTGGGCAACAGTAGACAAGTTGACCAATAAGAGTACAGTAACTAGGAACAGAATCAAGGAGAATCTCACCCTTCCCAGAAATCGCCTACACAGGGTGAGGAGAGCGCAAATTGTTGACATGAAGCTGATCTCCGATTAGTAAAGATGGATATCTGTTATTTAGGACGGGAACACTTCTTTTATGCCTGATTGAAGATTTTTAGTATAAAATTAAACACTATTTTTAATCACAAACCGTAAAATTAATGTGGAAAACGTTGCAAAGCTTAAACAAAATATTATCTGTAAAATCGTCCCATCTGGGTTGAGAAAGACTAAGATTAAAGCGGACAAATTAGCACCGTAACAAAGGGAGTAATACAAAGCTATGTCCGACTTAAATAGAGGAATTATGAAATTTGAAGGGGCAGATGCCCCCAAACTAGTCACAATCTCTACTGTGTTACTATTGGGATCAATTGCTGTCTTGATTATTTGGGCGTTACAGTCTGCCTACGCTCTTAATTGAGCAAATAGCAGCGAAAAAGGACACCGGTTATAGCCGCGTGTCCGTCAACTAGATTTCTTGTGCGCCCTAAAAATTATCAAAAACTTGCGGAAAAACTTTAGACGTTTAGATTTGAGATTTTAGGTGGAAGATAAATCTAAAATCCAAAATCCATAATGAGAGAACTTTGGGGTGCTTTAACTATTTTAATTGTCTGTCCGTTCTTGGGTGCGTTACCTGTAATCGCTTGGATTACTTACGCACTGAAGGGGAGACAACTAGCACAAATTGGTACGAAAAATATCAGTGTCTCCGCCGCTTTTTATCATGGTGGGACTATAGCAGGGGTTTTGGCTGTTCTGTCAGAAGCCCTTAAAGGTATAGGTGCTGTTTTTCTAGCCCGTGCTTTTTTCCCAGAGGGATCAGTTTGGGAACTCCTGGCGTTAATTACCTTAGTCTTTGGTAGATACTCGATAGGGCGAGGCGCAGGGACAACCAACGTTGTTTGGGGATTGCTGGTACATGATCCCCTGTTATCGATATTTATCGGGTTACTGGCGATTATTAGCTTTACCCTGTTGCAGTCGAGAATTTTCGTGAAGTATGGAGTCTTAGTTGTGTTTCCCTTGTTTATGGTAATTCTCCATGCCGAAGATTTCCCGAAAATTCTGGCGGCTGTAGCCTTAGCTGCATTATTAGGATGGATTTACAAAAAAATCCCTGATGATTTAAACCTACCGTTACAAGAGGGAGATGCTCAATCTCAGGCAGTCTTTGAATATTTGCGTGGCGATCGCGTTATTCTTTCTTTAGATGATGAGTTAGATACTGCCTTAGTCGGACAAAAAGCCTCTACCCTCTCGCAAATTAAACGTTGGGGTTACTCAGTCCCGAAAGGCTGGGTACTCGTTCCCGGTGATGATCCCGAAAAATTATTAAATTTTCTCCAACCTTCCGATTTATCGCCCTTGGTAGTGCGTTCTTCCGCCATTGGGGAAGATTCGGAACAAGCTTCGGCGGCTGGACAATATCAAACATTGCTGCACGTTACCAGTAAAGAACAATTGCAGCAAGCTATTACGATTGTTAGGGATTCTTATGATTATCCAGCTGCGGTGCAGTATCGGCGCGATCGCGGTTTACCAGACTCAGCGATGGCGGTACTGATTCAACAGCAAGTCCAAAGCGCATATTCGGGAGTCGCTTTTAGTCGTGATCCCATCACCCAGCAAGGCGATGCAGTGGTAATTGAAGCCTTACCCGGTAGTCCCACACAAGTCGTTTCTGGGAAAGTCACACCAGAACAATATCGGGCGTTTGTGGTGGAAGCAGACAATCTTTCATCTGTGCAGTTGGAGGGGACAGGACGAGTTCCCCAAGCCATTATCAAGCAAGTAGCATACCTAGCCCGCCGCATCGAAAAACGTTACCTAGGTGTACCCCAAGATATTGAATGGAGTTACGACGGTCAAAGCCTGTGGTTGCTCCAAGCTAGACCTATTACTACCCTACTCCCCATCTGGACGCGCAAAATCGCAGCTGAAGTAATTCCTGGGGTAGTTCATCCCCTCACTTGGTCGATTAATCGTCCTTTAACTTGTGGAGTTTGGGGAGATGTTTTTAGTTTAGTCTTAGGCGATCGCGCTACGGGATTAGATTTTACAGAAACTGCTACTCTGCACTACTCTAGAGCTTATTTTAATGCCTCCCTCCTAGGGGAGATTTTCTTGAGGATGGGATTACCACCAGAAAGTCTAGAGTTTTTAACTAGGGGCGCAAAAATGACTAAACCGCCCTTGCAGTCTACCTTTAAGAATCTGCCAGGGTTAATGAAATTACTCCAGCAAGAACTAAATTTAGAAAAAGACTTTAAACGGGACTATCAAAAGGTTTTTATTCCCGGTTTGTCAAGATTAGCTAATGAAAGCACAGAAGAATTAGAACCGGCCGAACTATTAGAAAGGATAGATTTTAACCTAGAATTACTCCGTATTGGCACTTACTACAGCATTTTAGCCCCTTTAAGTGCCGCCATCAGACAGGGCATTTTTCGGGTGAAAGATGAGCAAATCGATAACAGCGTCACCCCAGAAGTAGCCGCATTACGTTCCTTGAGAACCTTAGCTGCCGATGCTAAACAAATATTAGCGGAATGCGAACCGGAGCAAGTATTTGATCAGTTGAAGCAAACCCCAGAGGGAGAAAAGATTCTCTATGAATTAGATGAACTCCTGGAGGACTACGGCTATTTAAGTGATGTCGGTACTAATATCGCCGTTCCCACTTGGAAGGAAGAACCCCAACCCATCAGACAGTTGTTTGTGCAATTGATTCAGTTGAGTGAACCAGAAAAAGCGGCTTTAGAACCAAGCAAACGCAAACGCGGCATAGTTCAGAAACGAATAGATATTAAAGGACGCGTTACCGAGGTTTATTCGCGGTTATTGGCAGTATTGCGCTGGAAATTCTTAGCTTTAGAGCAAATTTGGTTACAGTCTGGTTGGCTGAAACAACCAGGAGATATTTTCTTTTTGGAACTAGAGGAAGTGCGGTTATTAGTAGTGGATGCTAACACCGAATTGCTGCAACACTTAAACCAAATGATCCAATTTAGGCGATCGCAATTCCACCAAGATAGCCAAATTGAGCAAATCCCTCTCGTCGTCTACGGTGATATACCCCCCCATCCTACAACCGCCGTCGGTGTTTATTCTGACCAAATATTGCAAGGCATTCCCGCCAGCCACGGGCAAGCCGAAGGGCGAATTAAGGTAGTGCGGAATTTACAAAACCTACCAGAGATAGATAAAGACACAATTTTAGTAGTACCTTATACAGATTCTGGCTGGGCCCCTTTATTAGTAAGGGCTGGAGGATTGATTGCCGAAGCCGGAGGCAGACTTTCCCACGGTGCGATCGTTGCTCGTGAGTACGGAATTCCCGCAGTCATGGATGTCAAAGGTGCTACCTGGATTTTACAGGATGAGCAACGGGTAAGAATTGATGGCTCTAGGGGTACTGTGGAACTATCAAACGATTTAAGACCAGATTGAATGAAGGGACAGGTGACGGGTGACAGGTGACAGGGGACAGGTGATAGGGGACAGGTGACAGGGGGGAAAAATAATCCCCAATTCCCAATGACTAATGACTACTAACAAAATAATCCACCTTTCCCAACCAAGAAACTCCAGGAATTTGGTATGGCTGAAAATGCAGACTATCTAAGCCGCCAAATTTAACTAAGTGAGATAAAAAATGTAGAGAACCAGTCAGCAAATCACTGGCATTTGGTACATTGTTGTTTTCTAATCCTAATTGTGGCTGTAACTTGACTAGATTTTTCACAGATTTATAAACATTAGATGCTCTACCAGACAACTTAATATATGTAGATACAGTACGGCGAATTTCAGCTTCTACGGTGTCTGGATTCTCAAGTGTATTACCTAAAATATTTGCCCCAAGACGTTTGGAGAGAAATGTTTTGATATGCCCTGCATATTCCGTAGTATCATATTGCACAATCGTCTGGGAAATGATAGCTTTGCGATCGCAATTCAACTTATTCCCAATGACATAAGCTGCAATATTTGCCGTGTAATCATTGTCACTTGCTAGTCTTTGGAGTGCTTCATCGAGGGTAATTTTAGCCGTCCGTTCCGGTTGGGAGCGATAAAATACAATAGCCGAACCAATATCCCCTGCCCATGAAGTATGATCACCTGTCCAACTCGTTAAATCAGATTTACGTATTCCCTGTTGATTTATTTGATCTGACAGGGAAGCAATAAAGTGACCAAAATCAGTCTGCTTACCACTTAATACTAATTCCTGATTAAGTTTTCCTTGGAATTCTCCCTGAATATATTTTTGGTTATACCCCGTTGCTAGAGTCCATAGCTTAGTTGTGTATTGTGGTTTGGTATAGCCACGTAGCTTATTCGCTATTTCATAAACAGATTGACCAAAGTTTTCAGCTTCGATGTTCTCAATAAATCTTAATAGTTCTTTTAAGTCAGCCATAAATTTAGCCAGTAGATTTAGTGTAATGTGTGAATTTTATTAATTAATCTACCCAACGTCAGAGGTAATTTCCGAATTGGTGTTTAGTTTTACCAAATACTTGTTTTTTAATTGATTATACGTAATTATTAACTCTGATAAAATTGATCTAGTGTTAGCGAAATATAAATATTAAAATATTGATTCCTTGATATAGCACGGCGAAAATAAAGCTACCATCTAAAATGAGTAAAAAGCTGACAACATCAAAAAGTGTTCTTTCTTTTTACTGTTGTTTTTTGCATTATTGTAATAGTCCTGATTTTCAGTAACAACCCATCACTGAAGTACCGGACAGATTGATCAGTGAGTTAGACAGGTAAAATGATGGAAGTAAGAGAAATAAAAAAACCCTACAAACCAAGAAACCAAGACAACGAAATCAGGAATTTTCAACACGTTAAAATACTGGACTGCAACGAGCCAGTGCATCGCATCATTTTTGAGTGTTGGCACTGTAAACAGGGTTTATTAAGTGAGGTAGAAGGAGTATCATCACAAACTCTAGATGTTCCTTGTCCTAGTTGTGGCAGAACTGCTATCAAGTTGATGGCAAATCAAGTCATTTCCACAACTCCAATTCCCTCACCTTGGCAATCTTGACTTGCTGAGACTGTCTTTTGGCAACCAAAGTAGATATCTTGATTTACGCCGCGCTGTACTAGATATTTTTGAAACAAAAGGCCGTAGGAAGCAGGGCGATCACTCAACATATGGGATTTCCTGGAAATAATTTATCCTTCTTGTAAGGTGCGCCCGAAATTGGGGATGGGTGTCCCCACCCATCCCACCAGACAACTAGGGATATTTTTTATTTGGGAGTCCCTAATAAAAGGGGTTGAGACAAGGTGTTCAAGACACTTTTGCTAATTACCATTGGGTTGCTTCCCTCCCTGTTTTCCCTATGGGTGATCCGTAGAACTCAGTGGCGGATACGTTCACAGTTGCGACAAGCGGCCATTAACGCTTCCAGAGACAGGATACAGCAAAATCTCAGATCAGTAGAAGGCGACGATGCTCCGCCCACCATAGGTGATCGCTATTACCTAGAAGGAGTAGGTTTTTTAATTGGTGATATCAGCTGCAAATTTAATGCCCGTTCCGGTTATCTCCGTTGTGCCATCAACCCCAACGGACCCTGTCAAAGCTGCCGATATTATGAACCCAGAGAATCAGCTAGTAAGTAATAAAACTTAATTAGTTTGTATAGCCCCAACTTATAGTCTGTTTGCGTAGCGTGCGCCTGAGCGCAGGACGATCTACCAAAACTGGATGCTTCCCTCAAATCAGCCTCTTACACAACAAATTAAACGGGCGTGTCTTATTGACTATATAGCAGAAGATTTATTTTCTTCTACCTGAATAAATGACTCAAATTCTCCCTTAGGTGTCCATTGAATAGCACCATCTTGCGCTGTCAAGAAGATTCTAGTTGAGGTTTTATTCAGTTCAGCTAAGGTATTAGAGTCAATATTGCCAGCAGAGGCGATCGCTACTTGTGGTTTTAAGACTGTAACTAAATCTTTCAAAGACTCAGACTTACACCACAACACTTGGGGATTCGGCCAGCCGCCAGCTTTCATAATTCTTTGCACCTCTTGAGATTTAACATCCCCTACTAATAACCAACTTTGACCTAGAATTTGTAATTGTAAAAGAGGTTGTTCATTAATTAATTGTGCAATTAGCGAACCAGTATTGATAGTTTGTCCCACAGGTAGAAGTTGATAAATTCCCTTTTGTTTTTGTAATTCTTGTTGAATTGCTTGATGAGTTATAGTATTTTCTTTGTTTATGGCATAGGTATAAAAATTTTTAATTGGTAATTGTTGTAAAACTTCTAGCCAAGCATCATTATCATTACCTTGAAAATCAGTAGATATAGCCCAATCTATCCTATTCACGCCTTGTTGTTTTAAAAATGGTAGAAGCGTGAACCGGCCTGTACCCTCATCACCACTATTAATTACGGTAACTTTACCTTTATCTTGAATTACTAAAACTGGTTCTGCCTTAGCTTCTAGCAAAGTTATCCTCATTAAAGTGCTGGCTGAATGCCAAGCCGGCAAGATAACTAGACCAAAAGTGATTAAGCTGGCAAACCACCACCGTTGCTGCCACCAACGAACTAACCAAACCAACAATATTACTATATATATAGTCAATAACTGCCAAATCGATATACTACCCACAGCCAAGGAATTTCCTGGCAATTGGCTAAAAAATTCCACTAATTTAATCAGCCATAAAGTAGGGTAATGCAATAAGCTAGCCAACACACTACCAGCTTCTGGAAACATTAAACCTGCGATCGCGCTAATAATCCCACCAATACTCAGAATAGAAATCAAAGGTGTTGTAATAATATTGAGCAGCAAACTGTAGGCAGGTACAACTCCAAACACAAACAGTTGCACAGGTAAAGTCCAAATGGTAGCAGCTAGAGGCACAGAAATTAAAGAAGCGATCGCTGATGGTAGCCAATCCAAGCGGCTAATAATAGCAGGTACTGTGACAACCAATCCCAGGGTTGCCAAAAAACTCAACTGAAAACCTAAATCCCAAATCCATAAGGGATTAAATATTAATAAAAGAGTTGCAGCTAATAGCAGTGAACCTAACTGCTTGATCTTCCTATTTAATAATAACCCCACTAATGCCGCAAAACCCATAATCACGGCTCTTAGTACCGACGGTTGCACACCTGTTAAACACAAGAAAGTAATTAACGCCAGTGAACTCAGGGTGACTTGCGTGGCTTTTTTTGCCCGCTTTGTTAACTGCAATATGACACTCAAAATTAAAGAAGTCTGAAACCCTGAAGCCGCCAAAGCATGAGCTAGTCCGGCTTTAACAAATAAATCTCGGATATCATAAGGCAAATCGACAGCTTTACTACCTAAAACCATCGCACTCACAAGTGGCCCCTCTGGAACATCCAACCACCGAACTTGCGATCGCACAATCCTATCTCGAATTTGCCACCATCCCCATTGTCGATCTTCATCCAAAATATTGATTTGTCGCCCCATTAAACCAGCAAATATTCCTTCTTGCTTCAGAAATTTCTGAAAATCAAAAGCACCTGGATTAGATGCAGCTTTCGGCCTGTACAAAACCCCAGTCACTTCAATTTGTTGCCCAGAATGTAACCCTGTAACCTGAAGTAAAGGTACTGTGACATACAACTGACCTGTTGCCCCCTTTTGAGTCTTTTCCTCGCTTTTTTCGTTTTTAACTTGATTTTTGACTTGATCTACTTGAGAAACATCTAGCAAAAATTGCCCCCGTTGACTCCGGGTAACGCGAGGACTACTAGTGATTTCACCACGAACAATTACTAGTTGTTCTTGATTATTGCTATTCGTTGGTGGGACGAATTGACTAATATCATTTACCGCAGGTTCTGGTACTCGCCACTGCAAATAAAAACTTGCCAACATCCCCACCAACCCAGCTATTAACCATACTCGCGGCTGAGTATTACTCTTCCAAATATGAGGTGTTACTTTGACTCTACTTTGGGTTTGGGCAATTTCTGATGTCTGCGAAACTATCGGTGGTTTGGTGTAACCCTTTCTAGACAGCACTGCACTTAATATCCCTAAAGGCAAAATCCATACTCCACCCCCAGGAACTGCTGTGAATAATAATCCCAGAATATAGGCAAGACAAATAATTACACCACTAGTCTGAATCATAAAACTTCTTATCCAATCACCCAATAAACAGAATTTACAGCCAACTTAAAAATAGCTAGTTTGATTTGTCTAGAAAACCTTTCATGCTTTTGGTGAAGTATAGTTCATTCCGTTTATACGAACAAAGCCCGCACAAGCGGGCTTGATAAAAATACTTAACAATATGACGGCATTTTATTTTACAGTCGCATTCATAGAATCAAAGAGAGATACCTAAGTTAAATCCTAGGACAGCATGGAGCAGCAAAACACCGAGTGCCACACTACCCAAATACGCGTGAACAGCACGTAACACCTTTTTGTTACCTAGAAATCCACTTAAAGAAATCACACCGTTAATCAGTAAAAGTAATAGTACCAGCGAACCAGTCCAAAAGTGTGAACTTTCAAACAGTGGTTTGTGCTGCATAACTAAAGACAAAACCCCACCAATATAACCACCCGCCAGGAATAAAAACAACCACGGTGCTAATTGACGATGGGCAATCCGACTTTTCAGCGCAGCATCTTTATCTTTATCCTCCAGCAGCTTACCTCTCCAACCTGCCACACCTACGAAACTACCTACAACAAAAATCACGATCGCCATCATCAACGGATGTCCCCAATGTACAATCGGTTCGGGTACTCCTAGAGAACGAAACCCAGCTGCGATCGGTTCTAGAACTTCACTCCAATTCACCATCTCTCACGCACCATATTTCTAGATAAATTACACATAACCCTCTTTAAAACAAAGAGGGTTATGGAATTTTACCAAGTTTTAAGAAATATTAAGCAGTGGTAGATCAAACATTAATTATTGATTTGTGGAGACGCGATTTATCACGTCTCTCTAACCGTCAAAATGGTCGGATTTGACAGATCACTAGTTATGAGCAACAGGGGCATTTTTTAGCAACGGGAAGCCCAACTTCTCCCTTTGCTCAACATATAAATGAGCTACTTTTCGTGCCAAATGACGAATTCTCGCAATATACCGCGTTCTCTCCGTCACCGATATCACTCCTCTAGCATCGAGCAAGTTGAAAGTGTGCGAACACTTCATCACGTAATCCAAGCTCGGTAACACCAATCCTTTTTCCGTTAACTGGGTAGCTTCCTGCTCATACAAATTAAACAAAGTCAGGAGCAACTCAGGATTAGACGCTTCAAAGTTATAGGTACACTGCTCAATTTCTCCTTGAAGGTGAACATCACCATAATTAATGTTGTCAGTCCAATGAATTTTAGTAATCGCCTCTACTTCCTGGAGATACATCGCCAATCGCTCTAAACCATATGTAATCTCAATTGACACTGGACGGCAATCAATACCCCCACACTGCTGGAAGTAGGTAAATTGAGTAATTTCCATCCCATCTAACCAGACTTCCCAACCAGTACCCCAAGCACCCACCGTTGCATCTTCCCAATTATCTTCAACAAACCGAATATCGTGGTCTTCTGGTCGAATTCCTAACGTCCGCAAAGAATCAAGATAAATCTCCTGGATATTATCTGGTGAGGGCTTAATCAAAACTTGGTACTGATAATAATGCTGAAAACGATTCGGGTTCTCTCCATAGCGTCCATCTGTAGGACGGCGACAAGGTTCAACATAAGAAACAGACCAAGGTTCAGGGCCTAAAGCGCGTAAGAA
>NZ_CAWUDL010000093.1:0-20703 GCF_963920945.1 Anabaena sp. CCY 9402-a | reverse complement strand
CTTGGCAACAATGCTTACTTTACATCACTTTGAGCCTTAACTGAACCGTATTGGGTTATTGGCTTCTAAATACGATTGAAATAAAGAAAGTAGGGATGAGAAATTATCCTCATCCCTACTCCCTACTTAAGTTACTAACTTAAACTGCAACTCGATGAAATTGTGAGTTGATTAGCGTCTTCTGCCAAAACCAGTTGAACGACGGGCGGGAGAGCGACCGCTACCAAAACGACTACTGCTAGGGCTGCGTCTGGTATTAGTCGATCTACCAGAGGGTCTTAAGGTGCTGCTACCAAACCCAGAACCAGAGGGGCGGGTTGTGCGTGTTGTAGAACGAACATTGGAATTACCCGATGACCTTCTAATTGTCCCTGTAGTCCTAAAAGCAGTGCGATTTCTGACTGCGGCTGGTGCTGAGTTATAGCGAGTCCGGTAACTGTCAACAGCTTGGTTATAGGTTCTACCATAGCCGCCATAGCCAGTGATTAATCCTCCGGGCTGATATACAGGAGGTACATAATACTGGGGTCTAAATAACAGGCTACCTAGTGCTTGACCAGCTAACGCACCAGTAAAGGGGGCCCAAAAACCACTTTCTCGACGGACTACAACTGTTTCTTGCTGTCCAGTATTAGGATTGGTTTTAGTCTCGGTGACGTTATGGACGTACTCAATTTTAAAGTCTTCTGTCAAGTATAAAACTGGCTGTCCCTTGTCTACCTTTAGATAGGTTTTCTTCCCTTCTTTGATTTCATCATCGGTTAGCCTGGCCATTTGCAAATTTTCAGTTGCAAATGTCGGGGGTGTGCTGTTGAGTAAAAATAAAGTGTACTCGCCAGAACCATCATCATAAGTGGCTTGTTGGACTGAGTATTGACCATCACTCAATTTGGTAGGAGCAGAAGTTTGGCTGACATTCCTATTTGTAGAGGTAGTTTGGTTTCCTCCTCCACAAGCAACAGTTGTCAAGCACAAACTCACGGCTAAAAGAAAAACGGTAAATTTGCGTAGTATGGACATAATCATGAAATTGTTATCTTATCTTTGAGCTTAACAAGTTATCACTGGAGTTAGAAGGTGACAGGGGATAGGTGACAGGTGAGCCAGCGCGGTCTTGGGGGTTTCCCCCATGAGCGACTGGCGAACCCGAAGGGTGACAGGAATGGTTATAAAGGTATCAACTCTGGGTAATATTGCAAGAGCTGATCATTAGTTAGTTCATCACCTAAGCGTGCTGGAGAGAAGTGTACTTGGACAGCCCTGAGTTTGTGGTTGTAATGTAAATTGATTAAGGCTTTCAAGCCTTCCTTCAATACTTGAATACTAGCTAAGTCTGTTTCTAAATCGGGTACTTCTCCTTCAAAAGCCACTGTGATCATCACTACAATGTTGCGTGTGGCGGGGAGGGCTAGGGACTGGTCTGAAACAGAATCCAACTCTAAATCAGCACCGTATCTTTCCGCAGAATCGCTAAATAAGTCATTGACAAAATCTCCTGCGTCGCCTTCATTCCAGAAGACATCACCTTCATTAGAGGCAGAAAGCCAGTATTCATCATACCTCACCAGAGTTTCGCACAGGTCTACTAAGCCTTCTCCCATAACTTGCATATCGCCCTCGGCTGCGATCGCATCTCTAGCTATCCTATTTAATTCTCCCAAAATTGGTGCGACATCCGACCCCGCTAAATGCAGAAATAAGCGACAGACCACATAGCGAGTCCGACCCATCATTTTGTTGAAGATATTCGACATCTATTCTTTCTCCCATAAGAATTTTAAGAAATAAGGGTACAGGGGTAAAGAGATTTTCCTCTCTTGTCCCCTGTCACCTGTCACCTGTCACCTTTTACTCACTGATGTAGTGAAAAGTCTTGACAAAATCAATCACTATATTTAATGCAGGTAGTGTAGGTTTAGCTGAGTTATCTGGTGAATCACCTAAAAAGTTAACATGATCACTAGCACTTACAAACCGTTTACCGAAATTCGGGTTGTGATGTACTATCAAAGTCTGTCCACTGGTATTGGTGAGTATTGTTTGGCTGGCGGCTTTAAAGAAATTAATTTTAGCTGCTAACTCCAGATTTTTTTTTATTTGTCTAATTTTCTGTGCCTGAGCTATAGCTTGTTCTATCAGCGTGGTTAATTGCTTCACCCGTTGGAGTGTTTTTAGCTCTAGGGGGGAGATATCTTCTTTTACTATCGTTTCTACCATTGTGTAAATGTTTTTTTGAGTATTGACAGCATCCCTAAAGGGAAGAATTGCCATACAAGCTGTAGGTAATAAAGCTGCGTCGCTATCAACTCGGAAGGTTAGCACTGTACGACGACGGCTAACTTCGATACTGGGGGGGTGTTGACACAGTTTATATTCTTGAGCGATGTGATAGTAAGCCCCAGCTAAAGCAAAGTTGGCTTCTGATTCTAAGGCGGCATCAATAACAATACAAATAGTTGGGGGCGTTTCGTTAAAAAAATCTCGTGCAGTTTCCGTATCGAATCTTTGAATAATGGAGCGATCGCCATCAGGACTCAAATCCACCCATTCACAGATTAAAGCATCAGTTTTCAAGCCAAACCGGGATGTAGAATAAAGTTTTGCCCCTGTGAGAATGGCACTGGTTAAATCCGCACCGATCCATTCTGCTTTAATTAATTTGGCTTGAGTTAAGTTGGCATGGACTAAACTGGCATTGGTTAAATTAGCATTACTTAGGTCTGCTCCCACTAAACTAGCACCGCTCAATTTTGCACCATTCAAATCTGCCCAACTCAGGTTAGCACCATTCAAATCTGCCCAACGTAGGTTAGCCCCACTCAAATCTGCACCACTGAGATTAGCACGAGTTAAATTTACCTGTTTGAGTTCAGCATCTCGCAAGTTGGCACTACTTAAGTCAGCTCGACTCAAATCAGCACCGTTCAGGTTAGCTGTTTCTAAGTTAGCTCCAGTCAAGGAACTACCTTTTAATATCGCTCCTGTTAGGTTAGCGTGGCGGAGGTCAACATGACGGAGTGTTGCTTCACGTAAGTCAGCACCATTAAGGTTAGCTTCAAATAAATCAGCGTGGCTCAGTTCGACGCGAATCAATTCAGCACGCACTAGTGAAGCTCCTCGCAATTGAGCGCGGCTGAGATCAGCACGAATTAAATTAGCGACATTTAGACAGGAATGATTGAGGATAGCACTTGTGAGATTGACACCACTAAGTCTAGCTACATTTAATTTGGCATGGCTCAAGTTGGCTTCGCTGAGATTTGCACCACTGAGATTAGCCACACTCAAATTTGCTTGACTGAAATTTGCTCCACTGAGTTTAATACCACTCAGGTTCGCTTCCGAGAGGTCAACACCGCTAAAGTTGATTACTCCGTCCGCGTATTGTTTCAGCAATTCCTCTACATTCATCGATGCTACCCTTAAGTCAAACAATTTTGGATTTTAGATTTTAAATTTTGGATTGATCCCGGAGAGTTTACGGGGATTTGGCAAGGTCAATCAATTTTGGATTTTAGATTTGTGATTTTAGATTGACTGTACCCACAAGGGGATACAGCTTGGGGAGTTGCAATTTTAGATTTGTTCCGCCCACAAAGGGCGGGGCTTGTACCAAAGAAATAATCCAAAATCCAAAATTTAAAATCTAAAATGGGCATCGGTCAATCCCCCAAGGTGTGGTCTATTTAGCTGCAAATCACAGTAACTTTGTAAAGTAGGCTTGCAGATTGAAAATGAAAATTGGGATTTTAGGACTGGGATTGATTGGTGGTTCATTGGGTTATGATTTGCGATCGCAAGGTCATCATGTTTTAGGAGTCAGTCGCAAGGAATCTACTTGTCAAACAGCAGTGGCTTTAGGTAGTGTCGATGCAGCATCTGTCAACATGAACCTGTTAGCAACCGCAGAGGTTGTATTTATTTGTACGCCTATCGGACTTATTGTTCCCCAAGTTGAGCAGTTAATTAAGCATTTATCTCCGACTACGGTAATTACTGATGTGGGTTCAGTGAAAGCACCAATAGTAAAAGCGATTTCGCCTATGTGGGCAAATTTTATTGGTGGTCATCCGATGGCGGGAACTACTGATAGTGGGATTGAAGCGGCCGAGAGAAATTTGTTTGTTAGTAGACCCTATGTATTAACACCAGAGCTGCACACACCAGCTGATGCTGTTGCCGTTGTGGAAGAAATTGTGCGATCGCTCGGTGCTAATATTTATCATTGTCAGCCAGAGCAACACGACCGCGCCGTCAGTTGGATTTCCCATTTACCTGTGATGGTTAGTTCTTCATTAATAGCTAGTTGCATGAGTGAAACTGACCCAGAAGTTTTACAATTAGCCCAAAATCTAGCTAGTTCTGGTTTTCGAGATACTAGCCGTGTCGGTGGCGGTAATCCAGAGTTAGGTGTGATGATGGCGCAATATAATCGCCAAGCTTTGTTGGTTTCATTACAACAATATCGCCAAAATATTGATGAATTAATTAATTTAATTGAACAGGAAAATTGGACAAATTTAGCAGCAAAGTTACAGTCAACCCACCAAGCCAGACCTAATTTTGTTGATTAGGTAAGTAGAACAGGGTGAATAATTAAAGGTTTGTAGTAAGAACTTTAGTTCTCTCTGCGTTCTCTACGTTCGCATAGCGTGTCGTAGACAGACGCTCCGCGAACAAAAAAGGACTAAAGTCCTCTCTACGAGACGCTACGCGAATACTACGAACTCAATCCTAGTTTTTTTACATTACTTAACATAGTTTATTTTTTTCAAGTCGTTCTACTGACAATAACCCATCCCTCAACCCCTTCCTCGCTTGCGGGCAGGGGGCTATGATATAGTTCACACGATTAGGAAATGCTATGTATTTTGTTAGTTAATTTATCAAATTCGTCTTGAAAAATTTGCGTTAATAAATAAAATTAAATAGCGGGAAACTTCCTATTTAAGTCACTATTTGTAGCAAAAATTCCTAAATTATCCTTGCGCCATTTGGCATCTTTTTTACGATTTGTTCGCAATTCCAAAACCCGGATTCCTATGGTTGGTAGTGGATTTAATCTTTGCTGTAACTGCTGCCAAGAGTTAATTAATTCATGCTGTACACCATATGTAGCAAATAATTGAGCAAAATCAATATCTTGAGGAGTACCAAAAAATTCTTCAAATGGTGGGTCGAATTTGGCGATGGGTAACATTTCAAAGATGCCGCCGCCATTATTGTTAATTAAGACAATTGTCAGGTGTCCTACAAATTTATTTCTAGCTAAAAAACCATTAGTGTCATGCAATAAAGCTAAGTCTCCTGTTAGCATCACACTACTTTGATGACGGTGGGCAATTCCTAAAGCCGTGGACAATGCGCCATCGATGCCATTTGCGCCTCGGTTAAAATGCGATCGCACTCCTAAATTATTCGGTTTCCAGAAATATTCCACATCCCGCACAGGCATACTGTTGGCGATAAACAATGGTGTCTCTGGTGGTAGGATCTGAGAAATTAACCAGGCGGCTTTACATTCAACTAATTCTTCCATTTGTGCAAAAGTTGCGTCCACATTCTCCCTAACGTTAGCTTCAGCATCACACCACATCCGCAAATACTCAGAAGAAGTTGCGGAAAATTTTACTTCCTTGTCCAAAAGTTGCTCAACTCTCATTCTCAAATGTGTCGTCCGCCCATGCAGGGGGTCGAGGTTTTGGTCACTGGGGTCAATTATCCAGCGTAAGGGTTGGTGAATGTCTAGCCAGGTACGCAGTTCTTTGCTGGTTGGCAGATCGCCGATTTGAATTACCATCTCAGGTGCTAGCTGTTGGGCTAGTTGCTGATTTCGCAAAATCAGGTCATAGGTAGAAATGAGATAGGGGTTGAGTTCAGCATAATTCCTGACTGGGGAAAGTCCCTCAGCTAGTACAGGCCATTTCAGGGTTTGGGAAAGTCTGGCGATCGCTCTACAATATTCCTGTGGTTGTTGTGGTTGGGCAACACCCGCAATGATTATTCCTCGATCTGATTGGGGATTGGGAATTGGGCAATAGGGATGGGAGATTGGGATAAGATTTATAATGCCAGCAAAGAATTTTTCTGGTTGGAAATCTAACAGTAGAGACGTTTCACCGAACGTCTTGATATCGGGAATTGGTGCTAAAGGGTCACGGAAGGGAATATTTAAATGTACTACCCCTGGTGTTGGGGTTTGGGTTCTCTGCCAACTATAAATTAGTGTTTGTCGCAGATATGCTAGCATTCCCATCTCTGGGGAAGGTATGGCTAGTTCTGTTTGCCAGTTTGGGTAACTACCATAAAGTTTTACTTGATCTATAGTCTGTCCAGAATGGCAGTCTCGCAATTCTGGCGGTCTATCGGTGGTTAATATTAATAATGGGACGCGGCTTTCTTTGGCTTCAATGACGGCTGGGTAAAAGTTCGCCCCCGCAGTCCCAGAGGTGCAAACAATCGCTACAGGACGACCAGTGGCTTTGGCGACTCCCAAGGCGAAAAAGGCGGCGGAACGTTCATCCAGAATAGAAATTGCTTCAATCTCAGGAACTTGTTGAGCAAAGGCGACTGCTAGGGGTGTGGAACGAGAACCAGGACAAATGACTGCACAAGTCAATCCTAAACGCTTCAGCGTTTCGGTAAAGATATAAGCCCAAAGTTGATTAATATTTTTATCGGCGAACCGTATCACATCAGACATAGGTATAATTCGTAATTCGTAATTCGTAATTTAGAGATTTGAAAATGGATTGTATTTATTTAACGGGAATTCGCTGCTATGGCTACACTGGGTATCTACCAGAGGAACAGGTGCTAGGACAATGGTTTGAGGTGGATGTGAGGTTATGGTTGGATCTAGCGCAAGCTGCCGAAACTGACGCGATCGCTGATACTCTAGATTATCGTGGTGTTATTAGCTTGATTCAACATCTGGTAAAAACTTCTAAGTTTGCTTTAATTGAACGGTTAGCAGGTGCGATCGCTGATTCTATCATCCAAGAGTGCGCTCAAATCACACAAGTTCAAGTTATAGTCACTAAGCCTGCTGCACCTATTCCAGATTTTGGCGGCAAAATTAGTATTGAACTGACTAGGGATAGGGGATAGGGGATAGGGGACAGGTGACAGGTGACAGGTGACAGGTGACAGGGGATAGGGCATAGGGCATAGGGGACACCCATAATTTTAATTAGGGAATTTTCGTTTTTATTTGATTGGTGATAATTGCGAGATTTGAGAACCCCGGTTTATGGGAAAAACTGGGGTTCTTGCTTTCTCAAGAATATTTTTATTTTTAAATGGTCAATTGTTAATTTGTTGTGGAATATACAGATTTCTAGTATTAATTATTGATGATTATACTAATACCTTGTGATTTAAAATGCGTCATTTGTTTAAGTTTAATAGAAAACCCTTACTATATATAAAATTAATTTACCTTCGGCACTTAAAAGCAGGAAACCTTCCTTGATTAACGTGATTTAATAATCTCTATGATAGTGAATAGTTTTCTAGTTTTTAAACATGGTTTCCCGCAGTAATCCATAGTTTATTCAAGCAATTACACCGATATTTTAGAGATTGATTATCATATAATTATTCACTTTCAGATGGAGTTGACAAAACAACAATATCTGAGCCTTAGCAGATAGGTTATTTGAATATGCACCCCCGCAAAATCCTAGTTGTTGAGGATGAAAAACTCCTAGCATTCAATATTAAAGATAGTTTACAAAAATTAGGACATAATGTTCTAGAGATTACAGATTCGGCTGATCAAGCAATTAAAAATGTAGCAGAGCATCACCCTAATCTAGTATTATTTGATATCCATTTAACACGAGAAATCAATGGTGTACAGGTAGTAGATATTATTCAAAATAGCTTCCATATACCAGTATTATACATAACAGAATATTCGCAATATATACAATTGCATAAACATCAACTAAGTGAACCGTTCAGTTATATTTTGAAGCCCATCAGAGAACCAGACTTGCATCTTTCTGTGGAAATGGCTGTAGAGAGATATCAAAGCCACAGAAAATTACAAATAGAAAAACAGAGAATGGAAGCAATTATTAACAGCATGGGTTGTGGCGTAGTTGTCACCCTGACAGATGGTTGTATTCAAATGATGAATCCAATAGCAGAAAAATTAACTGGTTGGCAACAAAACGAAGCGGTTGGTAAGGATTTCACGGAAGTTTTGAGTTTAGTTGATAAAGATATGGACGAATTAATTGAGAGTTTAGCGAAAAAGTCAATCCAAGATGGTGAGGTGGTGAATTTACCAGAAAACTGTATACTGATTTCTAAAGATGGTCAAGAAATACCGTTGGGCGATAATATTGCACCTATCCGCGATCGCGATGGAAGTATTACTGGTGCAGTGTTGCTGTTTCAAGACATTACTCAACGCAAGCTAACGGAAAGACAACTACTCCACAATGCTGTCTATGATGGACTGACAGCACTACCCAATCGAGTTTTATTTTTAGATCGCCTCAAACAAGCTGTTGAACGTAACAAACGCCGCACCGATTATCGTTTTGCAGTTTTATTTCTAGATTTAGATGGTTTCAAGGGCATTAACGATCGTTTTGGTCGCGGTATGGGGGATGATTTTTTAGTAGCGATCGCTAGACGCTTAGAATCTTGTGTACGCAGTGGTGATACTGTAGGGCGATTTGGTGGCGATGAATTTGCCGTCTTGTTAGAAGATATTAGAGATGTTAATGATGCTATCAACGTTGCCAAACGCATTCAAGACACCCTGGGTTTACCACTTAATCTCAACGGACATCAAATATATACGACAGCTAGCATTGGTATTACTTTAAATCATGGTGGCACTGATGAAGCAGAAAGTATACTCAGGGCTGCTGACCATGCCATGTACCGTGCCAAACAACAAGGAAAAGCTCGTTATGATGTATTTAATGAAGCTGCCAATCGTTAGTAGTTTTGAGTGCAAATTATACGCCTGAATAGGGTGATAGGGCTAAAGTTTTCATTCCTTCAGCCAGGAGAAAGCGATCGCAGAGGTTAAACATTTCTACCTCGGTCTGCGTCCGTCGCATCAGCCGCAGGAACTGACCTTCAGCATCAACACTCAAAGCAATGTAGTTAAGGAACATTTTAAGGTAGCCAACCCGCGATCGCTCTGGCATAGTTGAGGCTCTGGGAGTGCGCCATAAACGATCAATATAGTTACGTACCTCCACTAAAGGAACGGGTGTAATCGGCTCGCAACGCAAAGCCTGGCGAATTTGATTAAAAAGCCAAGGATTCCCGATCGCCCAACGTCCCACCATCACACCAGCCGCACCCGTTTGAGACAGCACTTCCAGGGCTGTTGTCGCCGAGTAAATATTACCATTGGCAAGCACTGGACAATCAACCCTTTTGACCGCTTCCGCAATCAAATCATATTTCACAGTCCCGTGATACATATCTTTCACAGTGCGACCATGCACACTCAGCAAATCAATGCTGTGGCGATTGATTATATCTAGTATTTCATAAAAAGTATCTGTATTTTCAAAGCCTACGCGCATCTTGACAGTTAAAGGGCGATCGTTTACGGCTTGCCGTAATTCTCCCAAAATCCGATTCACTTTTTCTGGTGAGAGCAGCAATCCACCCCCAACATTTTTGCGATAGATTCTCGGTGCTGGGCAGCCCATGTTTAAGTCAACTCCAGCGATATTATAGCGACAGAGTTCCTGTGCTGTTCTAACTAAGTCGGGGATGCTTTCGCCAATCATTTGAGCAAAAACAGGGCGACCGGTATCGTTTTCGGTGATTGCTGCTAGAATGCTACGATTTAGCCGTGAGGTATCATTGACGCGGAAATACTCGGTGAAGAAGTAGTCAGGACTGCCGTAGTGGGCTATGACCTTCATAAACCAGAGGTTTGTCACATCCTGCATTGGCGCAAGAGCGGTGAGGGGTAAGTCGTTGTGGAGCAATTGGGGGAGCGATACCTGGGACATAGCGATTGCAGTAAAGACATTGCATTGCAACGTCTCTGTATGATTTATGTATATCCTTAAAAATATATGATCGAAAAAACAGAAAAACAAAAAATGCTAGCAGGCGAACTATATCTGGCAGATGATCCAGAATTAGTAGCTGATCAAAAGCGGGCTAGTCGCCTTCTACAAATGTATAATGCAACCACCGCAGAACAACCACAGCAACGCCACCAAATTTTACAAGAACTGTTTGGCAAAGTGGGAGAAAAAATCACCATAGTACCGCCATTTCATTGTGACTATGGTAGTAACATTTCCGTAGGTAATGGTGCGTACATGAACTATGGTTGTGTAATTTTAGATTGTAATCAAGTCGAAATAGGGGAAAATGTCCTGTTAGCTCCCTACGTCCAGATTTATGCCGCCTACCATCCCACAGAACCGGAAATTCGGCTGACTGCGAGAGAATTAGCTGCCCCCATTAAAATTGGTCATAATGTTTGGGTTGGTGGTGGTGCAATTATTTGCCCAGGAGTCACCATTGGGGACAATACTACAATTGGTGCTGGTAGTGTAGTCGTGAAAGATATACCAGCAAAAGTTGTCGCAGTGGGTAATCCCTGCCGAATAGTCCGGTATTTACCTTAAAATTAAAACTTGTAGCCTCTAGCTAGCCAATACATCCAATCTGCGATCGCTTCTTGAGTGTCACCATCTGCATCAACTGCTTCTATATCAGACAGTTTAGCAGAATGTACATCATCTTCCTTACCCCCAATGTAAGCAACTTCCACATACATATCTTTCAAACAATCATCTTCTGGGGCCATTCCCAAGACTTCTACTGGTTTTTCCTCAATGGTAGAAGTTTTCCGTGACTTCTTCTTCCACTTACCCATAAAGGGAAACTCCAAAGTATCATCCAGGTAGTAATACCAACCCATAGCCCGGTCTTCTTTATCCTCAGCATCGACAATAATCTCTTGTTCAATGCGATTTTCCCTGGTTTCGTCGCGTTCTACACTAGCCATAAAATCCCAACCTGATCATTATACAGTTTGATATATTAATCGTTTTAGCAAGGACTGTCGAGAAGCCTTACGCATCTGTGAAGATCAATGTTAGTTGAATCGTCTATGATAGCTGGTGATAGTAGGATGAGAAGATGAAGTCAAACTACAGCTATTGCTTTATTCCTGCAATGAATTGTTTTCTAGCATCAATAATTGAAGGCATTAAAACACAACTTGCTAATAAATTTATATCTAAATTAGGGAATAATTCACTTTGATTAATTTGCTCATAGTTATCATTTTTTAGGCAATATAGATATAATTGATTATTTTCCCAAAACCAAACTTCAGTAATATTAAAGCGTTTGTATTTTTCTAGTTTGTCAATACTCCCACTGATAATATTAACTTCAATTGCTAAATCGGGATTTTCTTTTTTTTCTCCTATGTAATAAGATTCATCAGGTTCAAATGATGCGCTTTTTTCTTTAGCGCGACGCGTAGCACTACCTACTGGGATAAGATTTATACCTATTTCACAGGAATATAATTCTAGTAGAAAACCAAGAATGGTTTTAATCATTTCGTGTTGTTCGCCCAGCGTCATAAATTCAATGCACCCATCAAGATAAGTTATTCGCAAACCTGCTGCATCTGCGGTTAATGTTTCTATTGTTTCCAGTTCTTCCCAGGTGTAATGACCTGGTAGGAGAAATCTTTGTTCTGGAATGGTGGTATTTTTATCTAAGGTTTGGAGAGTCATAGTTAAATTATGTTTATGACTTTATTTTGATTATAATCTGGAATTGCTGTAAAACTGACGCGTTTGATGGGCTAATAAGGGCTTATCGGGGTAATGTTTGATTTTTAAACGCAGAGGTTCACGCGGAGGGGCGCAGAGGGTTCATTAGAGGTGTCTGTGTTGTATTTTAAAAGTTGGTAGGCTCTAATGCTTATGGCGATCACAACTATTTTTTTACGATAAAATTAGTAATTATAACATTACAAGACTAGGAACTATTTATGCTGGTGATGCTTGGGTAAGATGATGGGATATAAAATCAAACAAATGGATTGATGATTCTGACTTTATTCTCTATTAGTTGATTATGCTGCATATCTTCTGAGTAAATGATGGAACATTCACTTAATAAGGCTGTAGATATAATCAAACTATCCCAATAAGAGTAGTTATATTCAGCGTGAATTTCTAATGCTTGTATAACCTCTGTTGTGTTAATTGCCTGAATTGGAAAGGTATTAACTATATCTGATATAATGGTGGTTGCATCAGTTTTAGATGTAAATTTTTTTCTGGTTAAAACATGAAATAATTCACCTAACACCTGAGTGCTAACTAGCAAAGATGAATAATTATGTTTGATGATTTCTGCAACTTGTTGGGATTTTTCGGGCGGATTTTTAGCATAGAGATAAATCCAGAGGTTAGTATCGAGAAAAATTTTATCTTTCATAAATTTCGTCTCGATTAAATTTGTAATCTGCGGGTAGTTGGAAAGAGTAGTTATTAACTCGTGCTAAAAATTGCTGTATTTTTGAGGCTTGATGATCTTGATTAGGTTCGCTGGGTTCAATAATCATAAGTTGCAGGGTTTTACCTTCTAATTCGGAACTGAGTTTTTCACTTAAAATAAGTTCACCGTTGGTGCAGGTTGCTTTGATGATTTGCAGCATGATGAATAACTTTAAATCCTAAATTGATGAGAATGACTGTAGTTTTATTATAAATTATGCAGGTCAAAGCATCACTTCCTCTTTTTCCAGATAAAAAACACTCCCTTGTAGGTTGGGTGGAATGGAGTGAAACCCAACACATTATCTCAATGTTTACAACAAAAATCTATCTAGTGGAAATCAAGGTGATTTGGTTTTGGTTTACGGCGTAAATATCAATTCGTTGTGCTGCAAATATGAAAGCTTGAGCCTCTACCCAACCTACGAAATTACTACCCCTTGTGACTCCATTCAAGCTACTCACCATTACTGAATGACAAACGTAATAAAATCAATGAGTTCTAAACTTTAGTAGAAAAATTCGTCTAGCCTATTATCAAGCGGATTGATACCACAGTATCCATCAAATCCATATTCTGGGGCTAAAAATGAACTTATAGGGTGAGGAAGTAATAAGTCTATAATCTTTGTTCCATGTTTATCAATTTCACTATTTAAAATGTGTATAACCTGTATACCAGCTTCTTCAAGCATTCTATCTCTCGGTACGATATTTGATGCTTGCTTACCATCCCCATCTATTTCAACAGCAATAATTTGATTTCCAGTCCAAAATGCAAAATCAATTTTACACATTTTGTCTGGCATTAGATATGAAGATTTATTATCTAGTGGATTGCCAACATAAATATGAGCTTGTGGTAAAGGTAAAAGAGCGTTAAACCAACAATTTGTATAGTAAGTTTCAATATAAATATCCGAAGCTAAATAACATGGAATCTGGCTTTGACAATACTCAAAATATATATCTAAAAACTTTTTTTCCCAGAAAGTATCCAGTTGGCAGGTATATTGAATATACTCTCGAATATATTTTAAGGATTCAGAGGCATCATTTATTTTAGGAAAACCATTATCAGGTACAGGAAATACGGAAGTAAAAGAAGTTAATCGAAGTGGATATTTATTTTTCTTGTTGATATAAACACATGGAATTGAGCTTTCTAAGTATGTTGCGTTTGCAGAAACTCCAACTACTTTAATTTGGTTAATATCCCATTTTGGACGACCAAAGGGAATAATTAACTGTTCATCTAAAACTATTTTTACAGTCATGCACTAGAGCCTATATTAATTAGCGGTAATAAGTAATTATCCCCTGTTTTAGTATTCAACTAAGACAGGGGTAAAACAGATTAATTACATTTTTGCCTAATGCACCAACTCAATAGCCCGCTTCGTCAACGCCTCAGCAGTCAAACCATTAAACGCCATCAACTCGCCAGCACTAGCTGTAGTTTCCCCACGCTTCCAGGCGAAGGTATCGCGCTTGCTGTTACTCCGCAACATGATGGGTTCTAACATCGCCGCCGCGCCACCAGTGACACCAATTAACGCATCACCAGCAAATAACTCGGCGAATTTGGCATCATCAATAAAACCGTTATCAGCTTCAGAACAGGTATCCCAAGCAACATCATGAGGACGATACAAACGGCGGGGATTAATCACAGAAACTATCTTCACACCGATACCTTCAGTTTCTAAAAATGCTGCGGCTTCAAACACTGGAATTAATGTCATATCGCCAATGACAGCAAACACAACTGTCTTACCACCAGCAATTTCATGTAACACTACTGCGCCTTCTTCTAAACCTTGGCGAGTTTGTTCAAATGTAGTGCGAATTGGTAAGGGTGATTTACTTGCAGTGATGACAATTCCTTTATTCTTAGTAGTCAACGCCCAGTCATAACAAACTTGGGTACTGTTAGCATCGGGGGGGAATACAGGAAAAACATTGCCGTTCCGCATCATGGAAGCAAAGTAAGCTTCGATTTCAGGACGTTGGTGTGTCCAACCGTTGCGTCCTTGTTCTAATGCGCCGGCGGTGAATAAGGTAATTGTTGAGGGTGTTTGACGGCGTAATTCTGCCATTGCTTGGATGACGGTTTGCCAAATGGGTAAACCGTTGATGGCGAAAGATTCGTAAGAACACCAGAGAGTTCTTGCACCCATTAAGGATAAACCAACGGCTAAACCTGCACAAGCATCTTCACTCAAGGGTTCGTAAACTTGTCCGTTGGGTGCTTGGTTATATAAGTCGTCGGTGGTGGGGTGGATAATCTTTAAGGCTTGGTTGATGTTACCTATACCTGATGCTTCGTTACCGTCGGCGTTGGTGACTAGGAATTTCGCATCTTTTTGTCCGACTGCACCCACAATTCGTCCCATTGCGGTGGTGGAAACTTTGGGTTCGCCGCCTACTGCGTATTCTTCTAAAGGTAACGCGCCTAAATCTGGCAATGGTAACTCAAATTCTGTCACCACTGTCTTAGCTGCGGGGCCGCCACCTGCGCGTTCGGCGTTGGTTCTGACGATTTGCCAAGCTTCTAGGGGTAATGCACGGGTTTTTAATGCACTTACAATGTGGGGTGCGTCTAGGGTGTCTTTGGGGTAGAGGTTGTGTGATTTCGCACCTCTGGCGTGAACGCCTGCACCTTTGAGTTGTTTGATAATAAAGACTGTTAGCTTCCCACCCAGGGCGGAACGGGCGGCTTTATCTACAGCTACGAGTATCGCTTTGGTAAAGGCTAGGCGTTGCTCAAAGGAAAAGGCGGTACTATCAACATAATCCCCTGGTTGGTTTTGGTCGTCAAATTCTTTGGCATCGACTAAGATGACTTCCTCAAATCCGTTACCTTGCCAGAATGCTGTCATCTGTGCGTTGGTTTTCAGGGAAACCATGCTGTGATGTTCTTGGCTGTAACCGTTCCACACTAATACGGGTAAGAAATTGGTGACGCTGGGATAGGCTGTGTTAAAGTGCGCCATTGAACTCATGATGTAGGGTTCACCTAGTCCACCGTCGCCGAGGGTGAAGGGGAAAAGTTTGTCACGGTGGAGGAGTGCAGCCGCCATTGCAAAGTGCTGTCCTTGTCCCAAGGGGCCGGCTGGGGCGAGAATACCGGGGATGTAACCGGAAAGGTGTCCTAAAAGTCCATGTTTTTCGCGGAAGCGATCGCGCAATTGTTGTACTGTAGATATGCCCATATCCTCTAAGGAGCGATCGAGGAACATGGCACTATAAAATCCGGGTGCGTGATGTCCGACTTCGGTAATAATGTTTTTATACCCCAGCATGACCAAGGCTGCATAGGCTTCTGCTTGGCTAGCAAAGCCACCCGGATGCCCAGATGCCTTACTTGCAGTGACTTGTAGCGTCAGATAGCGGAGGGCATCAGCAGCTAGTAAGGTTTGATATACGGCAGCCTTATCTGTAGGAGATGCGATCGCTACTTTGCCCGATTCTATCGCAGGTGTCGCACCATAAGTTTCAAAACCTGGTAGCATTTCCCCAAAATATTGAATCCCTTCATAAAAATTGGGAAGTGCTGAAGATGCTTTTGGTGAGATTACAGTCATGCTGAATACCTTGTAAGAATTACGGGAAACTATATATAGATGCTCGTTGAATTTAACAAAAATTTTACATCTTTAAGGTTGTTATGAGTTATCAGTGTTTTGTAATGCTAAAGATAAGTAGTTTAAATGGCAGGAGACAGTTCGCGTAGCGTGTCGCAGACAAGGCAGAAAGAAAGACTACTTTACTAAGGAAGCACTCACCACTTCCCACCTATTTACGTAAAAATAACGATATCTACTCACGTCTATTTTTATTTTTTCATGCAGCTACCAAAAACCCCAAAAACTCCACCAGTTATACAAATGCTGAATTGGATCTTCCGGCCTATGCCCTACATGGAGGACTGTACTAAACGCTACGGGGACATTTTCGCCCTCAAACTGCAAAAAGACCTTCCTCCCTTGGTCTTTGTCAGCAACCCCCAAGACCAACAGCAGATTTTGAGTCACGATACTAAAGAATTAGAAGCACCAGGAGATTTAAATGATCTATTTGAAGGCTTGCTGGGTAAGCGTTCTGTCATTACTATCTCTGGTGCAGAACACCAACGCCAACGGCAGTTACTTATGCCTCCTCTGCACGGCGAAAGAATGCGGGGCTACAGTGAGATAATTAACGATATTACTGCCAAAGTTATCAGTGAGTATCAAATTGGGGAATCTTTGAATATTCGCACTGTTACCCAAGCTATTACCCTGCGAGTTATTATGCAGGCTGTGTTTGGTCTATATGAAGGAGTCCGCGCCAAAAAACTCCAACAGCTTTTGGGGGAAACTTTAGAAAATGGTAGTTCAGTGTGGCTTGTCGCTTTGCTTTATTTCCCGGCGTTACAAAGAGATTTCGGCCCGATTAAAATCTGGGGAAAACAAGAGCAACTCCAGCAACAAACCGACCAACTCATCTATGAAGAAATTCAAGAACGCCGCGAACATCCAGACCCATCACGGACAGATATCCTCAACTTACTAATGGATGCTAGGGATGCAGAAGGTCAACCAATGACCGATGTAGAGTTACGAGATGAACTGATGACTCTGTTGGTAGCCGGTCACGAAACTACTGCTACAGCTATAGCCTGGGCAATGTACTGGATTCATAAACTACCACAAGTTAAGAAAAAACTTTTAGAAGAACTAGATAGTTTAGGTCATGACCCAGACCCTAATACGGTGTTTAAATTACCTTATCTCAACGCTGTTTGCTCGGAAACTTTGCGAATTTACCCTGTGGGAATACTCACTTTTCCCAGAAGAGTGAAAACACCTATAACTGTGGGTGGTTATGAACTTGCACCAGGGACACCAGTTGTAGGTTCAATTTACTTAACCCACCAACGAGAAGATTTATACCCAGAACCGAAACAGTTTAAGCCAGAACGCTTTCTAGAAAGGCAGTTTTCCCCCTACGAATACTTACCCTTTGGCGGAGGTGCAAGACGGTGTATTGGTTTAGCCTTTGCTCAATGGGAAATGAAATTGGCGATCGCTAAACTTTTAACCATGCGAGAATTAGAACTGGTGAATCATCAAGAAGTGAAACCTCAACGTCGTGGTTTAGTTACAGGCCCAGACCATCCCATCCAAATGGTTGTTAAAAGTCAGCGTTCAGTACAATCTCCCACCCTACAAACTAGCAGTGTCTAAATTGATATTGGGTGTGAGGATGTAAACATTAAGAGTATTTTGAACGTCTACACCCTTCACCCAAATCATTCAATTTTCGGTTTATCCCCAATTTCTCAACTAATGACCAATGACCAATGACTAATGATCCATAACCAAATTCTACTCCTAGCTGTATATACCTGACTATAGATTCGCTTTTGGTAACTCAGAGTCTACATTAACAAGGTAATATCACACTAGGAAAATGCTAATTCATGACAGACAACCAAAAATGGCAACAGCAATTAATATCCCAAGCTGCTGAACAAAGAGTATCTGATCAGCTAGATGCACTAGAACAAATTGATATATATGTAGAAACCAATCTATTAAAAATAGTTCAGGGACAAGCGGATGGGGTGACAGTTTCTGGGCAAGGCTTAGTGACAAAAGAAAAGATCCGTGTCCAAGAAATAAAATTGCAAACAGATAGGATTGATATTAATCCTCTCAAGGCTATTATCGGGCAGGTTCAACTGAATAAACCAGTCAATTTAATGGCTCGCGTTACCCTCAAAGAAGCTGATATTAACCATGCACTAACTTCTGACTTTTCTCGCAATTTAGTGCAGAACTTTGAGTTAGATGTAAAGGGAAAAATTGTCAATTTTGATCTAGAACAAATGCAGATATTTTTACCTGATAATGAGCAAATTGAATTGAGGGGAAAGGTGCAATTAAAAGAAAATAATCATAGTCACCCGCTAGGATTCACAGCCACGATTTGTCCCCGTACTCACTCCCACCCCATTATGCTAAAGAGTTTTCAATGTACTGAAGGAGAGGGTGTTTCTCTCGATTTCCTTGTGTCTTTAATGCAGAAACTCCAATATCTGACAAATTTACCTTATTTGCAATGGGAAGATATGCAATTAAGTCTCAAAAATATGCAGGTGCAAAAAGAAACATTAATTCTTTTAGTAGCAGCTAATGTCAATCAAATACCAGATAACATGACAGAATTTAACGATTAATAGTATCATTATTAGTAACCATTACGGATTTTTTTATTAACTCTCAAGATTGTAATTTCTGCTACGCTTTGTAATACTATTAATCCACACTATTTTCAAATTATCAATATGCAAGAGTATGATGTAGTAATTATCGGTGCAGGACATAATGGTCTAGTTTGTGCAGCTTATTTGCTCAAAGCTGGCTATAGTGTTCTCTTACTAGAAAAACGTTCTGTTCCAGGTGGTGCAGCCACCACTGAAGAATGTTTACCTAAAGAAGCACCGGGATTTAAATTTAACCTGTGTGCTATTGATCATGAATTTATACATTTAGGGCCAGTTGTCGAAGAATTAGAATTAACAAAATACGGCTTAGAATATCTAGAATGTGATCCAGTTGTTTTTTGTCCCCATCCTGACGGTAAATATTTTTTAGGTCATAAATCTCTCGAAAAAACCTGTGCTGAAATTGCCCGTTATAGTGAACGCGATGCCAAGAAATATGCAGAATTTACAGACTATTGGCAACGGGCGATAGGTGCAATGATACCCATGTTTAATGCACCACCAAAATCAATCATCGATATCGCCGGTAACTATGACATCACCAAGTTAAAAGATTTACTTTCTGTCATTGGTTCTCCAAACAAAACGCTGGACTTTATCCGTAATATGTTGACCAGCGCGGAAGATTTACTCAATGAGTGGTTCGATTCAGAATTTCTCAAAGCACCCCTCGCCAGACTAGCATCAGAATTAGGTGCGCCACCATCCCAAAAAACTCTCGCGATTGGGGCAATTATGATGGCTATGCGTCACAATCCCGGTATGGCTAGACCACGCGGCGGTACTGGTGCATTGGTGCAGGCTTTGGTCAAGTTAGTAACCTCTAAAGGTGGTGAAATTCTCACAGACCAACAGGTAGAAAAAGTTTTAATTGATAACGGTAAAGCCGTTGGTGTCAGAGTTGGTGGTGGTACTGAATATCGTGCTAAATATGGGGTAATTTCTAATATTGATGCCAAGCGGTTATTTTTACAAATGACCGATAAAAGCGATATTGATGCAGCCGACCCCGATTTATGGGAAAGATTGCAACGCCGCATTGTCAACAACAACGAAACTATCCTGAAAATCGACTTGGCTTTAGATGAACCCCTGCGCTTTCCCTACCATGCCCACAAAGATGAATATCTCGTTGGTTCTATCTTAATTGCCGACTCCGTTGCTCATGTAGAACAAGCACATAGTAAATGTACTTTGGGAGAGATTCCAGATTCTGACCCATCAATGTATGTGGTCATGCCTAGTTTCCTTGACCCTACCCTCGCACCTCCAGGTAAACATACAGTATGGATTGAATTTTTTGCCCCCTATCAAATTGCTGGTGCGGAAGGTACAGGTTTAAAAGGGACTGGTTGGACGGATGAATTGAAAAACAAGGTTGCTGATAGGGTAGTTGATAAGTTAGCTACCTATGCACCGAATGTGAAAACTGCAACTATTGCCCGTCGTGTCGAAAGTCCGGCAGAATTAGGTGAGAGGTTAGGCGCGTATAAAGGGAATTATTACCATGTTGATATGACATTAGATCAAATGGTGTTTTTCCGTCCTTTGCCTGAGTTAGCTAATTACAAAACTCCCATTGATAATCTATTTTTGACTGGTGCGGGAACTCATCCAGGTGGTTCGATTTCGGGAATGCCAGGACGTAATTGTGCGCGGGTATTTTTGCAAACTAAGCACCCGATAACTCAAACTTTGAAAGATGCCCGGGATTCGATTAAATCTACTGTGGGGTCTGTGTTTGGGATTGGTTAGAAAGTAGATATGTTGGTTTTTGCGGTCTAATTTGCGTTTACGTCTAGGCGCAGAGAGTTTGCTGAGAAATTTTATCGTAGATTCAAGGGCAATACGGTTCAGTTAAGGCTCAAAGTGATGTAAAGTAAGCATTGTTGCCAAGAA
>NZ_CAWUDL010000092.1:0-21029 GCF_963920945.1 Anabaena sp. CCY 9402-a | reverse complement strand
GGCGAATTCCACCTTGATTATCGCTCCTTAATATTTAGATGCGTTCGCCCTGCATAGTTAACCTATCTAGGCTGGGTTTTAGTATTACAGTCCCGTCTAACACCAGAGCAATGTTATTCAATGATGGCAGTGTTGCGTTAGTGCATGAAGCTGACTACAGGTTTTTATACTGTTTTCATAACAAGAAAATAATGGGTGGTAGAGGATTGTATTTCTTGCATATTTATCGTGCCGACCGTCCCGATCCTTATAGTCGCTTCTCACATTCTGTTGAACTACGCCCTGGCATTTATGTTGCCCATAAAATGTCAGATGATAATGAATTTTTTGTTACTCTACGCGTCAGAACTAAGAAGGGTTCATTCGATATAGAAAGTGCTGGAAATGGCAGCAGAGGTCTTAGTCAAGAATACCTTACTGAGCTTGCCCAATCTATTGACATTCACTAACTTAAAAAGTGGGGAAGTAAATCACTCCCCCACCAAAAAGCGTTTTAACTATACGATTAAAATCATACCAATAGATGTCTCATTAACATCCAATTGCAAACCTGTCGCTAATTGGACACAGCCAACACAACAGTAGGACATCAATAGGATTAGATTACCAGCTCCACATATGTGTGGAGCTCAGGTCACAAGGGGTTTTCCTTAAACATCAGGAATACCTTTAATAACCCGTTCTTCTACTATTTGGGTTGTGCTACAAAATTGGCTAGGCTCGTTATATAGATAAGAAATTAAATCATCATTTATGTCGAACTTAACGAGTTACTGCCAAGACGGTTTAGAAATCTTCATTGATAATGCAACAGGTGAGAGCTTCGCTAGCATTAACGGTTACGCCCGTATGTCAGGTAGAGATAAAAGTACCATCTCACGTAGATTAGAGGGTGTTGCACCAGAGTTAGTAAAAAAGGCTGAAGTCCTTACAGCAGGTGGATTACAAGGTGTTGCATTAATTAGTGAAGACATTAAAGCCCTCTTGGTTACTGAAAGTGTAGTACAAACCCGTAGTTTAAACGCAAAAACCCCTACACAGTAGAGGTTTGGTTGTGTTACAATGTTAGTAACAGCATAAATGAAGGGTGCGCCAACATCCCTCAGATATGAAATCTTTAATTCTTTTATTTTCTTTTTACCGATCATGACTAGCTTATCACAATTTTCCCAGTCTTTAGCAATCGATATCTACGAGTCTCAAGAACCCTTCCCTGTAAGTTTTGATGATGCTTGGCAGTGGTTGGGTTATAGCAGAAAGGATAGTGCTAAGAGAAACTTTGATGGATGTGGATTTATTGAAGATGTAGATTACCAGCTCCACACTTCTGTGGGATCTGTCAACCACAGTACTTTCAGCCCTCAAGCCTTAGCTGCAGCCGCTAGAAAAGAAGATATCTATATCACCGCCGAGTGCCTGAAGCAGTGGGGGATGATGAGCGGCACCGAACAGGGTAAACAGATCAGATTGTACTTCTTAAAGTGCGAACGTATAGCCAAGCGGTCTGTAGCTCAGCCTCCAGCCCAACCCCAACTACCTACCAACTATATAGCCGCTTTAGAAGCCCTTTTACTTGCTGAAAAGGAAAAGATTGCCCTGTCATCCAAAACAGAGGAACAAGCCCTCGTCATTTCACAGCTAGAGCCTAAAGCGCAAGCGGCTGATGTTTTAGCGGGAGGAAATGGTAATTACTCTATGCAGGAAGCTGCCCAGCTAATAAATGTCCCCAACATGGGGAGAACTAACTTATTTACTTTCCTGAAGAAAAACGGCTTCCTCATTGATACCTATCATGCTTATCAAAAGTATCTCGACATGGGAGTCTTCTCGATTAGAACTTATTTGAATGAGTATGGTCGCCCAAAAACCCAAGTACTAGTTACACCTAAAGGCATCCAGTATTTAATCAAAAAGCTTGAAGAACACGGTTATACATCAGCTAAATTGCAAGGAGTTTAATACATGATTACCCCAACGACTAGCATTCGCATTCCCTCTGACCTTCGAGAAGAGTTCGATTCAGTTAGAGAGAAACTAGGTATCAACCAAACAGACGCTCTTTTACAAGCCATTCAAACCTGGGTTTTTATAAACAACAAAGGAGAATCACATGAATAAATTAAACATTTTGCTTTTTACAATCGTCGGTGCTCTTATTGCCTTTAACGTCTTTGCCTTCCTAGGAACAAACCAATCCGAATCTGATGATTACATCAGAACCCGCTTAGAACTTCAGAAATAACAAATTGCCTCTAGCTCGTTGCTAGAGGTTTCCCATTTACACCTTTAGGACAATACAATGACTACACAATTACACGCGCCTGGTCACATTCGAGAAGCATTCTTACATTGGTTAGATGAATGCGTTAACTATCCTCAGTCCATTGATGATGTCTTCGATCTTGATGGTGAAGAATTTAGTTCTAAGTTGATTGTAGAGATGCTCTCTGAGTGTAATGATATCTTGCCTGGTGCATACTGCTCACAGCTAGATATTCCGCAGGGTTCTACATATGCCCTGGCTTGCAAAGACATTCAAAATTGGTTTGATAGAGTCCGTTAATGCTTACCTCTGCATTTGATCAGTTATTCAAATATAAAAGAAGCCAAAAAGGTACATTTTATGCCCTTTTTGGCTTCTTTTCTATATAAAAGGTAGATATGATAGTTGTATAGCCGATTGAATACTTATTACCCTACAAACAACGTCTCATTACCAACCTGTTAATAATCGGACATAACCAACACACCAATCGGATAGGAATCAGACATGAGATGAATACACCTCCCCAAATAGAAATAGGAGATGCTATTGAGCAGCTCTTAAGTAGAGAAGAAGTAGCCCAGTTACTAGGAACAAATAAAAGACGCTTATTTGATTATTTAGACACTGCTTCTCTCTTCATCCCTCGGTTCAAAAGATTCAGATCAACGAATGGCGGTGTAAGCCGCAAAGCAATGCTATCAAACTGGGATGTTGAACCCCTAAAAAAGATCCAACATATCTATAAAAAGTTTGGTGATCCAGGCAAAGCTAGAACATACATTGCAGAACATCCACAAGAGTTTAATTAATAGGAGAAAAAATAATGTTAGTTAAAGAAGGCGCAGAATATTTAGGTATCCCCACAGGTCAACTACTTGACCAGTTAAAGATAAAGTTCCCTGGAGAGAAGATTACCGCTAACTCTGAACTCCCAGAAAGTTTTATTGAACAAATAGAATCCTTCGCCAATAACATACAGGATGCCTCAGCTTCTAATCAGCCTAAACCCACTGCTGCTGGGGGCATGGGTATGGCTCTGGCTAAAGATTCGGTTGAAGCTATCACCAATGTTAAATCCACTTCTGTCTCCATTTCAGAGTGCGTTCGTCAAGCTCTAGAAGATTCAGAGCTCGTCCTGGCTATTCAACAAGGTTTCCGCGATGCCCTAGTCATTGAAGATGCTTATCAATCTGCTAAGGCTCAAGCAATAGATGCAATGGTTGAATCCCGCTCACAGGCTGTTGAGCAGGAACTTGAAAGAGTAAAAGCTGAAAGGGAATCATTCTTGGTTGATCGCGCTGAACGGGAGCAGCAACGCCTGGGGGAGTGGGTACGCAAACGGGAAGAATCTCGTATGCGATTACAACGAGTTCACGAAGAACTAGCCGCTCTCAGAAATCTTTTTTAGTTGAGCACTTAAAGAGACATTGGATGATGTATGGAATAGCTACCACATTCATTGCCCTTGTCTCCTCCTCTCATGGGGATAGGGAGATTAATAGAAGAAACGATACATATTTACAGAGCATGATCGCAAACAATAACCTGAAGAGAAACGAACAGCTAGCTACCCAAGAATACTCTAAAGAGTTAGCTGAGATAGCTAACCAGAGATACCAGGACGGTTGTCTACGAATTGGTGGTTATCTTCAAAGTGGCAAACCAATTATTAAAGATGGTAAGCAACTCCCGGCAGGTGTTACTGTCTGCGATCGCCACGGTAATACAGGTGTTTTAGTCCCTGCTGACTTTGATGGAGATGGTCGAGTCAATGCTGTTGCTGGCAAGATAGCCTTCACAGGTTCCCCACCCGTTGACATTGAAGAGAAACCAACATACACGAGGTTAGCGAGATGAGTGAAAGACAAAGAAAAGCGCCTCAACCTTTTTCGGCTGAGGCTCTTGTAAAAACACTTTTTTGGTTGTGTATTATTGCCATTGTATACGCTTGCTACACTAATATCCTGCCCTATGTAGCATTTGTTAAGTTGAGGGTGGGAAACAACTTCTTAGCGAATCTACCTTTCGTTGGTTGGTTTTTTAATATCTTTTCAGTTTCTACAATCATAGGTATTGTGTTCTGGGCTATCCTGCAAATTATGCAGTTGCTTCCTATAAGTTTAAAAGCTGACAGAAAGCTTATTAGAGTGATGATTAGAGAGGCAGAAAACCACCCCCAACTCAGAGGTAATAGAGAAGACTCTGGGGCTTTGGTAGGACTTAAAAAAGTGTGGAATGAGCTCCCATTGAAATCTATAAAGTGGGCTCGTAGATGTGCTTACGTTGCCTACACTATCGATTTTATTGCTTGCATTCACGCCTTCCCTCCCGTTAATGGGGGTTTAGACAGGTTCTTCTACGTTATCTCTACCAGACAGTTCGACAAGATTAACTTAGGTAACGTGATATCTCTTATCATCACAGTCTATTTAGTTGAAGCCCTGGTTATTATAGCCCTACAGTTACAAGAGTTTATTTACTATCACAAACTATCTCGGAGCGAGGTTTAATATGCAAGATTTAGAACAATTACAGTGGAAAGAAACTGCATACGAAGCTAATGATTGGGATACACAAATCTTTGTAGGTGGTGCATTAGCTGCTACAACATTCTTAACTTACTTCACCTCTTCTCTCCCAGCCGGCCTCCTGGCTGGAGGATGCTTATGGTTCTATGGTCTTCGTAAGACAGATGAGATTAGCTTTCGTGATGATTTAATAAATAGAGGTGTTGTTGCCCACGTTCTTAAAGAAGAAGACTTGCGAAAGTATGAAGCTCGCTATGGCTTGGAATCTGTGCTTAATCAAGTTCAGACCGCACTAAATGAAGGGCATAGAACCTCTTCTCACTCTGAGGATTTACTAAATACTTATACACCTCATGTGAATGAAGTTAATGAAGTTGATGACACTGCTTGGGTGCAAAACCTCATTAAACAAACAGCTCTCGTGTGGGGAAATATGGGTGGGGGCAAATCGTGGTTAACTCGCTACGTCGTTAAGATGAAGAAAGATGCAGGCTACCGTGTTGTTGTCCTTGACCCTGATGGTAATAAATCCTCATGGAGTGGTGTTGAAAGTTATCATGAATGGGAAGACATTGAAGCTCAAATCAGGGCTTATGTAGAGGAACTTGAGAAAAGACTTAGTGATTTTATTAAATCAGATAAGACAGAGGAAGAGTGGCAGGCAGGACTTCAACCCTTTGCCCTAATCTGTGAGGAAGCTACTACCTATGGTGACTTCATCAAAGACAAAGCATTACTTGAGAAGTTTGGTAAGCTGGCCCTAACTAAGTCCCGCAAACCTTTAATGCCTCTAACTGTGGTAGCTCACAACAATACCCAGACCTGCCTGTTTGGTATTAAAGGACTCTACAATCTCGTCTCTAAGATGTTACAGGTTGAGTGCCTAGCTGAAGTTGATAGAAATACCTTACAACCTCGGTCTACAGGTACTGCACTAGTTAAGCTCGATTCCAGTAATGAGAAGATTCTAAAAACGTTACCTAAGATGACCGAGAAGATAATAAAGTTCTAATGCTAATTACAATAAACCATAAAAAAGAACCGCCTAACTTTAGGCGGTTTATTATTATATATCCCTCGTCATCACTTCCATATAGTTAGCATCGAATGGTGTAACTCCTAGCTCTTTCTCTTCCTGTTTAATATCTATTAGAATAAGTCTGTACTCGGCAACTGTTGTGTTTTCCGTTATTCTTTGCCTTAATACAAGGTCTCTAATTGCTATCTCTTTTAAAAACATTCTATCTTCTAGACTTAGATTTAGCATCCCACACCTCATCCATTAAAGTAGTAAACCTACTCTAATGGATTGTGGGGACACTACTCAATTACCTTCTTTGCACGGCTGGGTGGATTAAATAAAATCTTCAGTTCCTGGGCTGTGTTTAGCCACGCCTGCTTCTCATAGGGATTCGTGTAGCTCCACACTTCAGCGTGGATTTCCTTATCACATCCACTGCGCTGGCTGTTATAAATTGCAAAGAGTTCACAAGCTAGTTCGTCTAAAGATAGATTCATTTTTTCTTACCTATAAATAATTGTATTAATTTACCAGCCCTTCGTAATGATGGTATCTCCATCACTATCTGTAGCCCCAACTGTGGCTATACTCTGACCGTTTATAGTAATAGTTGACGCGTTTGTAAAGTTAATAGAGGCACCACTAAGGTTTATTGTCCAGTTACCACTTATGCGGTTTGTACCATCAAAGCCTAGCTCTATAAAATTGTTGATGCCTGCCTGGAGTCTCAAGTAGCGTGAGGCAAATAACGTAAGGTCTTGCAGTGCCTGCATATCAATTGACTGCTGGCTATCTACTGTAAAGTCACCCTCGCAGTTGTTGGTTATGCTGTCAGCCTCTAATGTAGAAGCACCAGCAACCTGCGTTGTGTCATCCCCTGGAATAGTCTCCGCACGATCATTAAGTGCATCTCCTTTGCTTATGGCTGGATTAGTATCATTCACAAGCTGGAGGTAGTATGCGTTAGATTCCAATCCATCCGCATAGAAGACAAGAACTGTCTGGCCTAGCTCTGGCATGGGTGGATCATACTGAGGAAATGGAGTCAATCTCCTTATCCAATCTGATTGCACCTGCGGGTTGCTTGCTGTGCTTACTTTGATGCGGCGGCGGTTCTCTGGATCGAGAACATCAACCACCACGGCCAAAGTCGGGTAGGGTACTCTGCCTTGCTGGTCTATAGCAATTTGTGATGCCTTTTGCGATTGTAGAAGGATGTCAAATAGGGTCATTTACCTTTGTCATAAAGGGATTATATTCAGAGCCTAACCATAATGAATATCTAACTCAAACATATGTCTGTTTAGTTAGGTATGAACCTGCGGGGGTTTAAGTCACTACCGTTCTTACGTACTTCCCAGTGAAGATGATTGCCACGCGAAGCCCCTGAATTACCCACCTCACCTATCTTCTGCCCTTGACTCACTGTCTGTCCATTAACTACATTCACCTTAGATAAGTGGGCATATCTAGTCAGCCATCCTCCACCGTGGTCTATGTTAACTACGTTTCCATACCCATTTAGCTGGTTTAAACTTGTGCCAAAACCGGCAAACGTAACAGTGCCACTAGCCGCAGCTACTATAGGTGTGCCAGCCGCCGCCCCATAATCTATTCCTTGATGGCTGGGTCGTCTTGGGTTCTCTGTTCTGTGCTTAGAAGTAATAACACCCGTTGTAGGTCGGATAAACTTGGGGGCATCAGTATCGAAAGGAACGCCAGGTAAATTACTGTTTGTGGTAGGTGACTCATTGATATCTGAGGAAGGATATTTATTCTTTAACGGACTGTATAGACTAACGTCTGTGGTCAAACCACCGTCTTGGTAACTGTGCTTTACACTCTCCACAACCCAGAAGCGGTCAGCCGTGATACTAACTCCCTTTGTCTGGAATGGGCTATCGGGAGTGATGAGCAAAGCTTGTTCTGTTGTTGGGAAGTTTGCCCCCGCCTTTATACCTTTGATACGCCGTTCATTCTCTTTTCGTTGACTATCTGCTGATGCTGTTGTACCATCTGTTCTTGGTTTTGGTGTAGGCAGAGCACTACCTGAGATAACAGCCACTGTATCATCCCCCAGCCCTGCACTAGATTCCTTCTTAGTTTGTCGAACCTTGCCAGTGTCTGGGTTTATCTCGTATTTAATTACGCCTGTCGTGCCTTTATTGCCAGGGTCTGAACTTCTTGCACCACCCGCACTGTCAGACTCAGCATCGTGACTTATCTCAAAGCTTGTGCCCATGTTCACGCCGTACTCAAGTACAAACGTATTAGGGTTTACTATCTTCTCCCGTGGCTCGATGGTTAGGGTTGCACCTTTTGTATGAACACGATAACCAATCCGCCGCGCCTCAGCTAATAGGAACTCATAATCATTCAGCCCACGCTGTGGGAAATATTCATAGTATGGCCCTTGCTCACTCATCACCAAAGTCATGCCATAAGCAACACATATCTTGGTGGCAAGTTTCTTGAAGGTCATCTTTTGGTAAACAGTGTTCTTAAGTCGTTGGGTCATTACCCAACTCGCTGCCTGTCCACGAAACTCAAGTAAGTCTGGGTCAAACAGACTAAACCTTAAGCCCGTGTGGATGAAACTGTAGGCTGCGATCGTCGTGCCATTAAAACCCAACTCAAAGGTTATCTGTGAACCAATTAGTGTTCTAGCCGTTCCCTGACTTACTTTTGATGTGACCTTAGCAGTTACCAGAGACTTAACAGCTCCAGCTTGTGGTGTTGAAGATGTTGCTGGCGTGTTTGCTATCTCTTTTCTCTGTTGTATCGACTCTGCGGAGTCCCTCTGCTGCTTTGTAGCTTCTACATCAGAAGAAGTAACTGTACCTGGCTGTAACCACTCAATCTTTACGCTGGCTATCCCTGGTGCAGCACCGTGAGTTAGTTCACTCCAGGCGCCAGGAGTTAAGTCAATCTTTCTTGTAGGGTGTTCTCTAAGCGGTCTAGCTGCTCTACCATTAACTACAGCAAACGGTCCACGGTCAACAATCTTAACAATAATAGACTTACTATTAGCTAGGTTTGTGACCCGCATGGAGGCATACTTATATTTTGTGCTTACCATTGCGGCAAACATTCCATTCCACTGGATGCGATCGCCATAAGCACCTATCTGACCGCCCTGTGTTGCCTCACCGTAGCCATAGGTGCTTGCTTCAACATTCTCATATAAAATTTGCCCAACTAGTGAGTCATTACCAGGATCTTCTGGACTGCTTACTACTTCCCTTAAATCCTCTGCTGTAGGATTACTTAATGGGCTTAACCCATCCACCGATTCTATATAAGCTAAGAATTTATCCAGTAACTTTCTATCTGGATCACGAACCGAGAATGTGCAATTACTTTGCAGATTACCTTCCCCTAACTCCAGGGCAGCAGACACTAGCCTACCATCACCTATGATAAATTCTTCAGCTTTTAGTGAACCGACAGTGCCTAGTGTTATCTTTACGTAGGGAGAGAGTAGGTTAAGGCTGGTCATATTATAAAATCCAGTTTGCAAGATTCCATACCTCATCCACAGAGTTTGAAGCATTTGGTAACTTCTTCGCCAATGGTGAGAGGTCTAAGTCTTTAATTAGTTTGGTTGTGTCCACACCTAGGGTTTTGGCTATGCTCCGCAATTCCCTACTAACTGCTATTTCAGTCAATCGTGCCTTTACATCCTTTTGGGTGCTCGCCAGTATCTCGGCTTGTCTCTTATCTAAAAGTTTTTTAAGTTCTTCCCGGTCAGGTATCTTTATGTTCTTCCCGACTGGTAAGTCATCAAATATATCAAGTTCATTAATCTGGGCAATCTCACGCCACTGAGAGTAGGTTTTAAGATACTTATTTGCTACGCGGACTAAGGTATCACCTTTCTTTAATTGCACTATCATTTTATCGTTCGCCCAGCGTCTGTGAACTTGCCGTTTTTGTATGTTCCTATCACACCTATAACTTTATTCTTTGAGTCCAGAAAACTCACTACACCACTAGTTGAGGTAGATAGTTTAAAACTATTTGATCTAACCAGTTGTGATGTACTTGTGCTTAAGGTTTTGATATTAGCTCGTAGCCAGGCACCAGCTTTTGTACTTGCCTCAGCTTTCTGTCTTTCAGTTAGTGGTAGTTCTTTAGATGCCGCAGCCGCTATACGTTCTTGTGGTGTATCTGCTTTGCTGATAGGTGGAACTTCTAGTAACTTAAGGTTCACCTTTGCACTGGCAACCTCACCACCCAACCACGCTGTCTCCACCCAACTCAGTTCCGTGATAACAGCCAACCCAAACTTGTTGCTACCCCAGGTAAATGTCACAGGACTTGGTGCATACTTACCCTTTGCGGGGTCTGCTCGCATTAACCCCATAAGCGCGTCCAGTTGAGGTTTAACTGACTTACCCCTACTCCACGCCTCCAGTATCAAATTATATAACTCTAGGGTCTGCCCCGATGTGTATTGATAGCTCTGCGAAGGCAAGTATGTTAATGCTGCAACACTTTCCTTATAGGAAGCTCGCAAGTTTATTGCTTTGGATTCTGGATTAAATAAAAATGTATATACAGTGTTGCCTAGATTATCTACAAGATAGGCGTAAGCCGTGTCATTGCGAGCTACTCTAGGCAATTGAGAAATTATTCTTTCGTTTGGCATATAAAAAAAGGGTGACTAGCACCCTACCCTATTACGTGGCAAGACTAGCAACGCGGCTCTGAGCAAATGCTGCATATTCTCTTTCAATATGCTTCACTAAGTCTCTAGCAATTGCCTGAGTATCAGTAGCAGCAGTGTGGATTGTTATATTTCCTATCGTCAACCCACCTCTATTAGACAGCAGGGCACGTTGTTGACTCTGGGTAAGTATTGCTTCGGAACTGTTTGCTATGACTGGTACAGTGCCTGCGGGTGACTGTCTTTTCTCTTTTAGGTATGCGGATAGTAAACCAGCATTACCCTCAGCGAAGTTAGGTACTATTGGCAGGTTAAATACACCACCAATTGCATTCTTAATAAATCCACCGGCTACACTCTGAACCTGGGGATTATTTACTACAGGGATTTGTTTGATGCTATTAGTTATATTGTCAAAGAAACTTTTAACAGCATCAATGACTTGATTAATACCTTTACCAACGACAGAACCCATCACTTCAAACCCTGTCATCATCGGGTTATACACCCCTATCTTAATAGCAGCTTGTGCAAAACTCCCCCAGTTTATAGAAGATATAAAAGCACCTAACCCTGTGAAGATTCCCATGACCAGTTTTGACACAAGAGTGTTAACCTGGCTGAAGTCCACAGTCTTTATATATTCAAATACTTCATTAAATATTGATGCTAGTCCCTTCCCTATTGCACCACCTAATAAGTTCCAGTCAATACTATTAAGTGACTTCATTAGTTGGTTTGAGAGATTGCCCGCCGCAGCACCCAATCCATTTATATTGAAAATTCTACCAAACAGAAACTTAAGGTCATTTATAAGTTTTGCCTGCTTTGCCTCAGACCCCATAGCAAGTTCTGAAAGCTGTCTGAAGTTGCGACCGGAGACTAGACTATCTCCTATACTTAAAAAGTTATTAAGAACATCTCTTAAGTAACGAATCTTAGAGTTGACGCCAAGAATAATGCCACGAAGAGCAAGCATCGGGTCTATAGCTTTAAATCCTAGTGCTTTTAGAGTGCCACCGATCGCACCAAGTAAACCGTTATCACCAATCAGTGCTGCCAGTCCTTCTTGTATGGCATCTAGTACAGACTGACTACCTTTCATCTTGTCGTCTAGATCACGCATGAATCCAAACAAACCAGTCTGAGGATCAAACAAGTTGCTTACAAATCCTGCTGTTAGACCTGCTATCGATTTGCTCTGAGCATTTAATACTTCCTGGGGGATACTTGCTGCTCTTTTAAATATCTCTAGACGCTGCTCTGTGGTTAGTTTCTTAACATCACCGCCTAGCTTTTCTATGTCAGCTAGCAATGAGTTCCGAAAGGTTGTGTTCTTCTGGAAGAAATCAAGCTGTGAAAGTTCCCCCATACTTGATGTACCGCCTAGGAACTTGGATAGAGCCATTGCAGCATTTGTACTACTTACCTTAGCCTGTTGGGCCAGCAGTGTGCCGTAAGTAGACACTGACTGTAGTTCAGCTTGTAGCTTCTTTGGATCTATAGCACCGTTAGCTTCACGAATTGCTGGAATAACATCATCTGCGATCGCCTTACCAAAGTCTACATAATCACTAGTAGCACCAGGTAGACTGGCAGCCACCTTACTCATTCTGATTGAGAACTCATCAATGAATGCCGTGGCTTGTTCAAAGTTCTGTCCGGTAAGTTTCATCAGATTACCAGCCACGCTGATATTCTCTGTCTGAATACTAACTGACTGGGATAATCCTTCTGACAGTTTACCTACTAGACCTGTAACTGCTGAGATACCAGCCTCTAGTCCTTTAATCATCAAACCAGAATTAAATGATGCCTTTTGAAAGGCACCACCCAATCTGTTCTCGATTTGATTGACTAGATTTGATACAACAGGGCCTGCTTGGTTGTTGGCTTGTAGGGTAATAACTACTGTGTTGGCTGCCAATCTACTCCCTCCGCCCAATCAGGCTTATCTTGTTTCTTTAAATCCAGCCAAGTGTATGCGTGATATAGAGCCTCGGTTAACTCCATATTCAGCAACCTGTAATAAGTTTCTGAGAGATATTCCCCACTCACAGTCATAAGCAACTGTAGTAGGTACTTAAGGGTTATTGCTGGCAGGCTTTGCACCTGAATTACCAGTTGCTCGCTTTGCCATATGCTCAAAGAAATCTCGAAAGCATTCAAGGGCTTTTACCACCCTCTCGCAATCTTCAAAGTCAATGTCTATGATTTTATCGAAAGATATTTTAGTAGCCTCCCCATACTTAATAGTGCAGAGGGAGGCTAGTTTTAAAGTAGTAAAGGCGCTGGTTTTATATTCCGGCTCAACGCTGGACAACCAACTTTCTATCAATAACATCTGTCTGGTCTTAGGCTTTTCCAGTATAACAGGTGTGCCATCTGATAAGTTAAAACTTACCGTACCTGCCTCATCGTCATACTGCACTTCAAAGGTTTTAGCCTCAACCACCACGGGCTGAGGTTCTGCTGCTACTACTACTCTTCTTGCCACGATAGTTACCTATTTATATTCAACTTGCTCCACGCGGAACTCAATAGTGAGCGCTACAGTTTGTGCTCCATCTCCGGTATCCACGTTCTCTGCACAAGTGAAGGAGACTAAATCACATCCGGTAAACTCCCAGGCTTTGCTACCTCGAAAGAAGTTTGCTTCATTACCTGTAGATGTTTTCTTTACTGGTCGTGCCCTGAAGGAAAACTTTGTACCATCTTCTTTAGTCTTTAGGAAGTCAAGTACAACTTGGTCACGTTCAGGGTCATGGGCTTTGCTGATAGTTACATTCTGATAGCTCTTAACACCACCCTCTGTATAGCGTTTGGTGTTTGATAAACCATCATTGAACTCAGCACCTGTGCGGGTGAACTTCACACCAGAGAATGTGGTGAAGTAAACAGGAGTGCCATTGCTGGACAAACCCTCAACTGTTAAAAGATAATCGCTGTTAGCTATCGGTGAAATTGCGTCAAGTCTCATTTACTTACCCTAGTGGTGTGGTTGTGGTTTGTGCTTGGTTTAGAGGAAGACTACCAATGGAAATTTTCACGGTGTTAATAAGTAATTTCTCTAGTGCAGGGGCAGTCACAGCGTAGACTTCCATAATCACCTGCCCATTACTTAACAAGGCTGGGGTGTTATTTTCAAAGTCACACTTAACTTCAAATGCCTCAACTGGTGTTGCACCAAACAAAGCTTTACCACGCCACAGTGACTCAAGTGCTGCATTGGCTGTCTGACTCATAGCGTTTAGCAGGATGCCAAAGCCGTCAATTGCACTGAATAGGAAGTTATCAAATCCTCGGCGCAACGTGCCATTAATCGTGTTCATGATCACGCGCTGGGAAACCTGCTTATAAAGGTCATCACTTGAACGGGTACGCATACCCCAAATCACAATACCTTTATTGCGTAGGTTTCTAATACAGTTGATACCGCTAGGGTTTAACGTATCTTGAATCTGTCCGTTAACTTTGAAGGCAACGTCAGTTACACCAAGAATTGGATACTGGGCACCTGCGGGTGGTTCCTGGAAACCCTGCTCTTTATATCGCAGTGTAGCTACACCAGCAACAGCCGCAGACGGTGGAACAGTTACAGTCTCCAAGTCTATGAGGTATGGATAATAGAAAGCTAAGTGACCTTGTGGACTGGAATACAGTTCACCCTCTGTTTTGGCTTGTGCAGGCGTTAAGTCTGGACCAGGGTCAATTAATGTAACCCAATCGAATGCGTCATCACTGGCTAGAGCCTGCATAGCATTACCAACAGCCAGGCGATCGCTCTGTACTGTTAGAGTTTTGAAAGCTTCAGGTGCAATAATGAAACCCTGTTCCCATCCATCATCAGCATCAAAGCTATTCTCAATTGCTGCTACATAATCAGCAGAGACAGGAGTAGATGGAGTTGCAACAGCTTGGGTTAGGTTAGCAGTCGTAGCGACTAAAGTAAAAGTAACGCCAGGGACTTTAGCTCGAACGTAAATCTTGGAGGTACTACTACCAGGAGTTGCTAATACTGCACTAGAGACAGTAGCATTGGCGTTAATTGCAGCCAGAAGACCATCTGCAACAGTAATTAAAGTAGGTGTAGGTGATGCCGGGGCTGTGTAAGTTACTGCAACACCATTGATGGTTGCTGTGTATGCTCCAGCCGCAGCTGAGGCAATTGTGATCTCATTGCGTTGTGCAATCTGGGTACGTACAAAATAGAGGATACCGCGTCTGTTGTTGCGGAAGAAAAGTTTTACTTCATCTGTGCTGGGGCTTGCACCAAACACATTACTAAAGTCAGCTAGACTTGTTACTTGTGTAGGGGTATTAAAACTACCAGAGGCGCCAGAACCGATCATGTAGACTGTGCTGTGACTGGCAATTTCTAGATTGCGATATCCTTGGCTTGATTCTACCAAGCGGACACCTGGGCTTAGAAAATTAGAGAACGCGTTAACCATTTAATTAAGGGGTAATATTTATAGTTGTGTCTAGCTCATGGGTACTAAATCCCTGCTCTGCTTTGTTAACCTCAATAGTTAAACCATTCACTACAGCAGGTGGTCCAAAGTCAAAGTAACCAGGTGAGATAAGGTCTGATACATCAGCTAATTCAGTTATCCGAAACTCTGCATCAAAGCTGAAGTTTGCACTTAGCAGCCAGTCCTTAGTTTCATCTTCTGTTCTTGCGATCGTTACTGGGTCGGGTTCCTGGAATGGTACAAACTGGATTAAGTCTGGATGTGGTTTCTTTATCAAGGCGAGCGCCTGGATATTACACACAACACCCTCAACAGCTTTAAAGGGAAGGGTATCAATAGGTTGATTACCATTAAATATCCATGTAATGCGGTAAGGGAAGCGAGCGCTCGCCTTGACACCATTGAATCCATCCCTTACAGAGAAATACTCCTGCAGGGGAAGTTCTATTGCAGTGTTAGCAAATATATTGAACCCACCACGGTTGTAGTAAAGCGTATCTGGGTAATCTATATCCCAACGATAGATAGGAATACTTTCATCTATATATGTTCTTATAGCCGTTCTAGCTATGTCTAGATTCATCGCCTGTCAGCCTCCTGCCTTAACACCAGCAACCATCTAGTCGGGTCGTTGTCACTCAGATATATAAGGTTATGGAAGTAACCGTTTAAGGTTTTAGTTGTTGGGTTTGTGTAGATGATCGCCCCGTCTGGCGTTAGAGGTGGGTCAACCATAAACATAGTTTTAGTGATGCCATGTGCCAGGAAAAAACTCTTGTTATATGTGCGGGGGATTTCCACCTGCAGGTCGCTAGCAGTAATAAATATCTGGTCTACACCTTCACTAGCTACCTGTAGGTTAACAAGACGGGGGGATACGTTAGTGATGTATGGTCTTGGGTTTATAAGGGAGTCGGAGATGGTGGAAGTCCGGGCAGTATGATTATTAGTTATCTGCCGTACAAGCAAGTTCCTGCGCTGCGGAATCCCTAACCTTGCCTCCAGTTCCCCTACCTTAGACTCAACCAAAGCCAGCTTTTCATAAAGTGTCATATATCCGCCCCAGCTCTTCTTTTAACTTCTTCTCAGCTTGCGGTATGGATTTACCCAACAGGTTGACCCGCCGGCTTACAATTCCTGCATACGGGACGCTATTACTCATAGATAACTCCTGGCGCTGCGGTGTAACTTTCCACCCTGCCTGCATAGCTCCAGTACGCACAGGCGTTGCGAGTTTAATGTGGTTTAAAGCCCAATCACTGGTTTTGCTAATGGCTTTCTCTACCATCTTTTGGGTTATATCTCGCTCGAAGATTCTACCCTTGGTCTGGACACTGTAGGAAAGCATTGGTTTACCAGTAGTTAACAGCTTTAGTAATAGTGGGGAAATACTTATCTCGAATCACGGTGATACCAAGGACATACCCTAGCTCCCTGACTAGGTTGTAGCCAGAGAGTTTAAGTTGCTTCGTGTGATATGCGTAATTAAGTCTTGTCCCTCGTGATTCAGCTACATAGTTATCTGCCCTTACCTCCACAAGCTGTCGGTCGATAGCATCTAGCTCAGTTAGGATGGCGAGCGCCCTATCAATTACAGCTTGTGTCTGTGGAGCTTCCAACTGAGTGCGGGTGAGATTGGAGACTTGAGCATAGCCAGTGACTAACTCAATTAACTCTATTTCATCCATTGAGAGGTAAGACATAAATCTAGGTGATATCAGCTAACTGGGCTAGTGCCTTAGCACGATTGAATACTTGTAACTGGGGCTTGACGTAAACAACGTAGCGTTCAGCGTCTGGGTTAGCTGCGGGTATCTGCCCAATCGCAAACTGCATACCCTGCTGGCTGCTGGTGTTGTTCTGTGCGTAGGTGTATAAATACAAGTCACGCTCATCAACAAAGAACAGACGGTTAGCAGGTGCGTAAGGGTCTTGAATGATAGGGCGACCAGCAAAAGCCACGCCAGTGTATCCTAAGTCAGCAGTCTGAGTAGGAATAGCAGCAGGCTGGATATTTGCTTGGGCAGCAAACAGTGCTTTGTAGGTAGCTACGATTTCAGGAGTGGTATAGATAGCACTAAAGTTACCACCTTTACGATAGATACCTGTCTCCGTTGCTGTGAGCAAAGCTAAGGAAAGAGCGCGGTTAGTACCTGCGTTTGCATTAATGAAGCTTGTCCATCTGGTGTAAGTTGTCCCAGAAATGTTTGCGTAGGTAGTTGCTGTTTGAGCAGTTTGTAAACCAAAAACCCCACCTGTTGCATCACTACCAGTACCAGTGTAGATATCAGTTTGTAGCTTCTCTAAACAAATACGAACACCAGAACGAATATCAGCAGCAAACAAATCACGTAGAGCACCTCTACCAGCAGTGCGTGCTTCTGCAATTAGTTCTTTCTGAATAGTGAAAGAGTGACGGATGCGGCTCTCACCAATAGGTAAGGTAGCAGGTACATAATCGTCATCACTGAAAGTAGTAACATCTGCTGTGGTTGCTTCGCCAACTGCGGTTGCACCACCTGCGTTGATGTTCCACTTAAGTTGTCGTTGGGAGATGGTGCGCTTTTGCAGGCGAGACACCATTGGGTACATATCCAAAGGAGTCTGAGCCACTTCCTCTTGTACGAGGAGCATCAAAGCATCAACAGGGGAAACGATAGTTGCCATATTTTAATTAGCTATAAGCTTCAAATAGTAGGTCTTCAGATTTCTTTGTTTGGTTAGCTGGGGGAGGATTTGGATTCTTTGTTTCCTCAGCACCGCTACCATTCACACCAGAAGCAGGCATGAACAACTTACCGTCCTCAGACTTCAGGAAATCACTCAGCACAGTGTTTAGTGGCTTTACGCCTACTGCTGGAGATTCTACATACCACACGCCGTTATCTTGCTTTAGGTATTCACCATACTCATTAGCCATTAGCTTCTGGAGGATACCAGGGCTGAGTGCTTTAAGTGAGCCAATAGCCTCTGCGATCGCTGACCGCTTGAGAGCATTAGAGGCTTCCTTATCTTTAGCTTCTAGAGCAGTCTGCATATCAGAGAGTTGCTGCTTCAGAGACTTAAGAGTTAGGGACTCCTTCTGGTCTTCCTCTTGGGCGGGCTGAGCGGGCTGTGATAGTTTCTTAATCTCTTTGGTAAGGCTGGAGGCTAAACCTTGGTTGGCTGTGACTATCTCTGTCTTGATTTCTGATCTAAAGGATTCTAGTTGTTGATTAACTAGAGCCGTAATTTCTTCTGGTGTCATTATTTTTAATTCCTAACAATAGGTATCCGGCTTTAACCCTTCCGGTTCAGGGTATCTAGTTTATGGCTTAGCTAGTTGCCTTCTATATAAATAGAAAATGACAATTCTCTCGCACGCGCCTACGCGTAGTTACTATACAGTTACTAATAACGCTTCGCTGGGTCTGCTTCTGCTTTCTTGCTCCTTCTTCTTTCTCTGCCTCCTTTTGGGTGGCCGCCTCGGTCTTGGTTCTGTTTGTTTTGTTTCCTGGCTTTGGTTTTCCCCTGGTCTTCCCTTTCTTCCCTTGTCTCTGGTGTGGGGGTGGTAAGATATGAATTAGCACCCATTCATTCAAAGCCTTACTGTATAAGGGTTTAAGTACGTTTTCGTTTTGCGTAATGGGAGACTAAAAAAACCCCTATTTCAACCCCCCTCTAGCATCTGATTTATCTCATCAGCCACCATCTGCTGCTGCTCCGCACTTAAGTTACCAACTAACAAAGAGATGATTTGAGCGTATGTCAACTTGTATGCTGTGGGGGGTAAGTTGGCTCTTAACGTGGTAAAGTCCACGCCAGTTAACTCCACAACTTTTGAGATAAGACTTTCTAGAGTGTCATTCTCGAAGTTAGCTAGACCTGTCACCGATATGCCTTCAGGGTTTGCAAGTCCAGCAGACTTAGACACAAGATATAGAACCTGCTGATAAACCTGGCAGAGCATAGCGCCATACTCACGCAGTATTGCCTCCTGCTTAACAAAGTCCATTGCTTTTGATTCACCGCTTTGCTGTACAGCAGACTGGGTTATAGATCCACCACCCAGGCTTACTAGTTCACGTACCTCTTCCTTGATAGACCGCAGCGTCTCGTTTATGTGTCCAATAATTGTACCCTGCGGTTCATTCCACTCAAACTTCTCCAATTCAAGGACGTGCTGTAGACCTGTTTTAATGGGTTCTACTTCTGTAAAGGTTTCGCTTAAGTCACCGTCTGGTAGTAAAGTCTTCTTGTACGTGCGCTGGAAGTATGCCAGTGTCAGCATATCGTGGCGGGTATGTTCCGTCTTGAGATGTTCAAGGGCTTTAGGGTATGCCAGGTCAGCCACCCATAGGTTATCAGGTAACTCCCATTTAATAACCGGGATGCTGTCTAACCCATGCACCACCTCAGACTGCAATGAAATAACTGTTTCATCATTAACAGCTTCACCATTAACCTTCTCAATCTTGCCGTGTTTATCTAGTTCAACAACGGCTGCATAGGTAGCAACCGAGCGCTCGTCAATAAACTTCCAAGTAACTATTATCTGTGGCTCTTGGGTAGGTACAGGTTGTGTCTTGTTTTGCTGTCTAACTTTAATCCACCGCAGCTTGTTGTCTTCATACCAGTCTGTAACCTGAAAAGGTGAATAGCACACTACGTATGGTCTTAAACCAAGTAGCTGCTCCTGCGCTCTGTTAATGGGTTGAACTTCAGACCGGGACTTATCTATATGTAGATAGCACTTCTTGAACTTAAGAGCTTCACGGAATATATGGGAGATTAATTCTTTCTCAGACCTGCCGTTAAACCCAGTATCTTCTCGAAAGGATGACCAGAATACATCATCATCATCAATGCCGGAGACAGCTATGGAAGCATTGCTAACTCTACTCACCTGCTGATTTATAGCACTGCCAAGGATGTTGAGGTAATTAAACTTAGTTAACCTTATTTCGTATACATCTGGTTCTTCACCAGGACGCTTTGGCAGGAATAGCTCTAGGTTCTTCTCTAGTTGGTGTCCGCCTTTAGTTAGTAAGTCAATGCGACGCAGGGCATTAATAGACGCGGCATAGTCATCATGAACTGTTTCGAGATATTTAAACTTAAGAGTAGCTGGGTAGGTCATAAATACTTTTTCTGTAGGGCTGTGTATAAGGAAGAACAGGCATACCTAAAACTGTCGATGAGATGGTCTTCTTGTCCCTCAGCAGGTTGGTTAAGAATAGTTCCATCTTTATCCTGCTTGCGGTGGTAGCTTTGGAACTGGTTGATTAGTGGCTTCTGATTACTGTTTATATATAGGTTGTCCTGATAGAAAAGGGAGTTAATAATCTGGCAGCCCTCTACAACACCTACAGCCCGTCTGTCAACGGCTACAGCCTTCTCCATACCCCGTAGGCTGTGTTTCCTGCCATACTCACGAGCTGCTTTGATACTGGCTGGTCTATCATCTGGTAGGTATGAACGGAAAACGTTATATTTCCGGCAGAAATCCGCCATCTTATTCAGGAACTCGTCTTGAACTATTGCCTGCCCTGTTGTGTTCAACCAGCTATCAACTATATAGAACTTCTGATAGTCTTTGGATAAGCCAACCACTATGATGGCTGGGTTTATATCACCCCAGTCAATACCCAGGTAGTAGGTAAGTTCTTGCGGGATATGTTCTATAAGGTGTCTATCTTCTAGACAATCGAATATCTGACCATCAAAGTCTTCAAAGCTGGCACGAAATTCCTGGTTATAAACCTTTGGTGGGAGATTACGTTTAGCCTCGCGTAGCTTGGCTTTAGGGAAGAATGGGTTGTCTTTTGTGGTGAAGTGGTAGTAACTCCACTCAGGTGCAGCGATCGCATCAAGGTGGAAATTGTATAAAGGATGTGCCTTGCCTTTTGGTGTACAAGTTAATAGTGAGGAACTGTCAGGTGTATCAGCCAGGGCAGGCAGAATAACATACTGCCAGACAGCACCTTTAATATCTTGGAATTCATCAGCACCACAGAAGTAAATCTTTAACCCCCGTAGCAGGGCGAACGCATCTAAATATTAAGGAGCGATAATCAAGGTGGAATTCGCC
>NZ_CAWUDL010000091.1:0-21631 GCF_963920945.1 Anabaena sp. CCY 9402-a | reverse complement strand
AGGTGACAGGTGACAGGTGACAGGTGACAGGTGACAGGTGATAGGTGATAGGTGACAGGTGAGAGTTATTTAATGACTAATGACTATTGACCTACTGTATTTGCACAACCGATCGCAGTAACATGACTTTACGGCTATCTACTAGTACAGCAAAAAAGCCGCGATCGTTGAGTTTCTGCAATGTGTTGTAAGCTTCTTGTTGGTTAGTGGTATGAACTGCCAGCAAGTAGGGTTTCTGTCCGTAGGATGCCAGACCGACGTTACCACCTACCGCTTGCTGTAAACTAGTTGCAAGTTCTGGACGGTTGAAATAATCTACTAACACAGCAAAACCCTGCCCCAGGGATTGGGGATTATAAGTTATTTGGGGCGGCTGCTGGGCTATTTCCCCTGGTCTGGTGGTGATAATGGCAGACAATCCGACAATAGTGTTGATATACCTAGCCCAACGGTTGGCATCATCAATTTTTCTAAAACCTCCTATCCTAGTTACTGTCTCCGTCAGATATTGGCAGGTGGTAGTCTTAATTTCATTTGGTAAAGCACTACGCAACTGCTTCTGATTCTCGGCTGTAGGGCTGACTACCAGCAACAGATACTCCCCAGCACTGGGAGGTTGACACATAGGAAGGGCTGTTTGGGCTGTTACTGAATTTATGCTACCCATTAGACCTGCGCCTGCGATCGCTAGTCCGAATACACTGGATAAAGTGGCAAATTTCTGCACAGAATTGGGACGCATAAGAGGATTTTGTTTAAAATTTCTTTTTAGTGATGAGTCAATAGTCCACACAAAAAAACTACTAATGACTATGGACTATTGACTAAATTATCAAGACACTGGAGCAAGAGATGCTATAGGATTAGGGATTGTTCCAGAAGGAGCTTCAAATTCTCCTGTAACGACGTATTCTAGCCGCAGTTTCAGCCAATTAATAAATTGAGCATTAGTAGAAATAATCGCAGCTGCGGGTTGAGGACACTTAGCTTTGATTTGAGCCATTTCAGGTGCTTCTAAAAAAGCAGGTTGTGATACTAACCAAAAATCAATTTCTTTTTCTTGTTCGTGATAGTGACGGGTGCGTTCTTTCAGCACTTCCTCTATAGGTTCTTCTTGCAATAAAAAGCGACGGCTGGCCAAAACGTAATAGTATGTTTGCATTGTCATCCTGTGATTACTAACTAACTAATAATTTTAAGGCTTAGAGATGATTTATAAAGTAACCCTTAAATTTTAGGGTGTGCTTCGCGTTGTTTTAACACACCACAATCATACGGTGCGTTACGGCTAATTTTTACTTTCTCTAACGCTCAAATTCTTACATAGCCGTAATAACACACCCTAACTAAATATTTACTTTACAAATGACCTCTTACCTTTACTTAGTGCTGAATTTTGAGTGTTACTGTTAGCATATCTCGTGCTGAGTCATGTAGCAGTAGTAGGGAGTTGTGAGTGCTAAGTAGAAAATCTCACTTACAACTCAACACTCAGCACTCAGCACTCAGCACTTACAACTCAGCACTCAGCACTCACAACTCACAACTCAGCACTCAGCACTCAGCACTCAGCACTCAGCACTCAGCACTCAGCACTCAGCACTCACAACTCAGCACTCAGCACTATCTTACTTCTTGGAGGTTTTTTTGAACCAAGAACTAAACGGACAAGCTTTTCCTTGACTTTCACTACCTAATTTACCGCCGGCTGTTAATTTTTCTAAAAACAGCGTGTTGTCAAAGTAGTGTTCCAAAGAAACAATCTTCAAGTCATCAGTGACATGGGCAATGCTCAAGCCGATAACTTCTACTGTTTCTCCTGTTGGTGCATAGTCTTTGTATGTGCCTTGAAAATGTCCCCAGTGTCGCCATTTGAAGGTGACAGTTGGAGGAGCTGAGTACACTTCTAGCACTTCCCAAGGGAAACCTTGGGGAAACGTAGATTGAAAAAGTTTAGCAGATGATTCAAAGCTTTCTTCAGAGGCTTTGTAATGCTCAGAATCCGCCATAAATAAATTGTAAGTACCTTGGGCTGATACATCTGCTGCTGTAAACTCCTCGCCGCCATTGGTACTGATACGAAACTGGTCATTCAAAACTGACAACCACTGTTGCGGGTCAGTTTTGAATGATACTTCCATCTCAAAGGTTCTAACTAAATTTTGAACGATCGCCTCCAGTGTCCCCTCAAGATGATTCCGTGTACTCTCTTTGGCTAGATTCTCATTAGAGCGAGAATAATCTGGAGGACTATCATAACGCCACAGAGCATCACTACTTTCAGCGATAACTGTATCCCTGTCCTGTACCCAAAGCGGAAGCTCGTTAGATTGTGTTGCGGTCATAACAATTCAAAATTCCACATTCAAAATTGAGAAAACCTTTCATGGTAAGTATTCTGACTTTTCAGAACTATGTTCCGAAGTCTTCCACAAACCAACGATTTTCGAGATTCCGCAGTCACAACCCCTCTAGAACCATCAAGTAAAAAAGCAAAAAAAAGAAGTGCCTAATCCGAATTACGCTAGCGTACCGGGGCGGAGCATCGTTACGAATTACGCATCGCTTCTTTCATTTCCCTAACAGCTCTTTCCATTCCTACTAATGCAGCCCGGCTGATGATGGTATGACCTATGTTTAGCTCTTCCATCCCTGGCAATGCAGCTACCGGATATACATTCCAGTAGGTAAGCCCATGACCGGCATTAACTCGCAAGCCAGCTTTAATTGCTTGTTCACATCCTTGAGCTAACACAGCTAATTCTTGATGACGACTGATTTCATCGCTGGCTTCTGCATATCTACCAGTATGTAGTTCAATAAACTTTGTCTGTACCTTGACAGAAGCTTCAATTTGTCCAGCCTCAGCATCAATAAACAAACTTACTGGAATACCAGTACCCTGCAATTTAGTGACAATCTCACCTATTCTAGCAATTTGCCCGACTATATCTAAACCTCCTTCTGTAGTCACTTCTTCCCGCTTTTCGGGAACTAGCGTTACATAATCAGGTTTAATGTCAAGGGCGATTTCTAACATTTCGTCTGTAGCGGCCATTTCTAAATTTAAGTGCGATCGCACAGTCTGACGCAATAAACGCACATCCCGGTCTTGAATATGCCGCCGATCTTCTCGCAGATGCACGGTGATTCCATCAGCACCGGCTAATTCTGCCAGCACCGCCGCCGCCACCGGATCTGGTTCTACCGTCCGCCGCGCCTGGCGAATGGTGGCAATATGGTCTATGTTTACACCAAGTGTAGGCATCCCCAATATATCCCTATCCACAGTCCACAGAGATTTATCTTACCTGAAATTGTAAATAAAATTAATGCTGAGGAATTTTCAAATTTTTGGTCAATTTCCGACTCAGGATACTAGCGTGACCAAGCTAACATAGTGCATTAATTAGATGAAATCAACCGCCGATAAACGCGAAGAAACACCAATGAAAAGGATTTTTGTCAATGCGCCAGATGATTCTGGTTACAGCAGTACGATCATTGCTGCGGATAAAAATAGATATCTTCATATTAAATTGATTATTAGTACATTTTTTGCCAAATTAACGAAGTCAACCCATAAAATTAGACTCAGCATACTCTTCTTTTAAAAGAGACTGAGGAAATAATTATTTCAAGTGTTAATTGGGTTTGAAATCGCTACCCAAATCTTTCTAGTACAGTATGGGGTAAATAAAGCTACGATCTGAAATAAGCGAAAAGCTTACAAACAAAATTAACATTATTTATTTTGATTTTTGTAGGCTTGCCTTCCCGTAGGGTATTTTGATTTTTGCCTTGTTTTACTCTAATTCCTCATCCTACCCTCCTATTTTAAAGGGGGACTTAGAGATTAATTTTTGTGAATTAAAACTAACTAAGTTTCTACCTCAAACACCATGTCAGAATTATGGACTCATTTTTTTAGTTCAGGGTCATTTATCCCTCATGGACACTGCTATCTATGGAAAACAGATTTAGTTTGGCTACATATAATATCTGATGGGCTGATTGCTATAGCTTATTATTCCATTCCTGCGACACTTTTTTACTTCGTGCGGAAGCGGCAGGATTTGCCCTTTCATTGGATATTTTTATTGTTTAGTGGATTTATCGTAGCTTGTGGTACAACTCATCTTTTAGAGATTTGGACACTTTGGCATCCTACCTATTGGTTATCAGGTTTTGTGAAAGCCATCACTGCCACAATATCTTTAATTACAGCTATCCAACTAGTACCTTTAGTCCCAAAAGCTCTAGCACTTCCTAGTCCTGCTCAACTAGAACAAGCAAATCAACAATTACAAATCCAAATAAGCGAGAAATTGCGGGTAGAAGCAGAACTAAGAAAATATCAGAATCATTTAGAAGAATTAGTTGCGTTGCGTACCAATGAAATTACTAAGACTAATGAAAAATTACAACAAGAAATTACGGAACGGCAGCGTATTCTAGAAGTGCTGAGACAAAGTGAGGAACGCTATCGTTATTTGGCTGAAGCAATTCCTCAACTGGTATGGACTAGTGATGCTAATGGTGAGACCGATTATTTTAATCAAAATTGGTGTGAATATACTGGACTAACATTAGAACAATCAAGAGGTTTTGGATGGATAAATGCTTTACATCCAGATGATGTTAACAGAGCCTATAAAGTATGGTTAGATGCTGTCAAGATTGGCGATGTATACGAGAATGAATATCGTTTCAAACGAGCAATTGATGGTTCATATCGTTGGCAGTTAGCACGAGGTTTACCACTTAAAGATCAACAAGGCAATATTGTGAAGTGGTTCGGTACTTGTACAGATATCCACGAACAAAAACAAATTCTAGAAGAACGAGCAAAATTACTAGAATCGGAACAAGCTGCACGAGCCGAAGCAGAAAAAGCCAATCGCATCAAAGATGAATTTCTAGCAGTGCTTTCTCATGAACTCCGCACCCCTTTAAATTCTATTTTGGGGTGGTCTAAACTCTTACAAAATCGTACTCTGAATGAGACGAGAATGGCCCAAGCACTAGCCACTATTGAACGTAATGCCATATTACAAGTGCAACTGATTGAAGACTTGCTAGATGTCTCTAGAATTTTACAAGGCAAATTAGTGCTGAATATTACTAAGGTTAATTTAGAAACTGTAGTGTTGGCAGCACTAGAGACAATGCGATTAGCAGCAGAAACTAAGCTGATTGAGATTAAGACAATCTTTGCACCAGACTTGAGGACAGTCATGGGTGATGCGGCGCGCTTGCAGCAAGTAGTTTGGAATCTCCTTTCCAATGCTGTCAAATTTACACCCAAGGGAGGAAGGGTAGAGGTGTGCTTAGTGAAAATTGATGACTATGCTGAGATTGTCTTAACTGATACAGGTAGAGGAATTAGCCCAGAGTTTTTGCCCTACGTCTTTGATTACTTCCGCCAAGCAGATAGCAGTTCTACGAGAAAATTTGGCGGATTGGGATTAGGACTGGCCATTGTCCGCAAAATTGTAGAAATTCACGGTGGGACGGTGAAAGCCGAAAGTATGGGAGAAGAACACGGAGCAAAATTTACAGTCCGATTACCGCTTCTCCCAGAGCAAAGTTTGGATGCGAGGAATGAAAAAAATCATCTATTATTATTAAATTCCCAGCTTTTATCCCTAGCTGGCATTAAAGTTTTAGTTGTTGATGATGACCATGATTCACGGGATTTTTTAGCTTTTGTTCTACAGGAAAGAGGTGCGGAAGTCAAGTTAGTGGCTTCCGCATCAGAAGCATTACAAACATTAGCAGAGTCGCATCTGGATGTGTTGGTGAGTGATATCAGTATGCCAGACATGGATGGCTATATGCTGATCCGACAAGTGAGAAGTTGGGTAAGAGAGCAAAATGGACAAATTCCGGCGATCGCCTTAACCGCTTTTGCTAGACAATACGATCAAGAGCAAGCATTCGCCGCCGGCTATCAAATCCACTTAGCCAAGCCTGTGAATGCAGAGGAATTAGTCGCAGCTGTAAGAAGGTTGATAGGTGATAGGTGATAGGTGACAGGTGATAGGTGACAGGTGACAGGTGACAGGTGACAGGTGACAGGTGACAAGGTAGAAGTTTTCCCAGTCTTCAGTCATTACTCACTACGCTGCTCAACGCCGCACTACCGCAGCACTTAACGCAATTGATTCACTACCCTATCTAGTCCTACAGAATGGGCAGCTTTGAATAATATGCGATCGCCTGCTTGCATAAATGTTTTTAATCTTGCCACTAAATCGGCGTGGGTGGTAAAGCATTCTGAGGGGATACCCTCGGCACTTTTGGCTATTGTTTCGGCATCTTGTCCATCAACTAAGACTAATAACCCGTCTAATTTTAAATCTCGTACTGTTTCCCCGACTCGCTGGTGTAGTTGTGGCGATCGCTCTCCTAATTCTTTCATTGCTCCCAACACGGCAATTTTACGTTTTCCTGGGGTATCTGCTAATAGCTGCAAGGCTGCTAACATGGCTTCTGGTGCAGCATTATAGGTTTCATCTAAGATTAATACATCATTGGGTAAATGAAAACGCTGGGATCTGCCAGTCGGCATATTTACCGTGACACCATCTTTTAAGCTTGACCAATCGATCCCCAAAACCTGAGCTACAGCTAAGGCTGCTAAAAAATTCGTAGCGTTGTGCCGGCCAGGTAAAGGTAAGGGTAGCTTGATTCCTGCTACTTCTACAGTGTCGTTATCAATGAGTGAGCCTTGAATATCTCCCCCAGAAAGACCATAAGTCAAAACTTCCCCCTGCCAAACCTTCGCCGCCGTTGCTAGTAATAAGGGGTTGTCATAGTTAAGAATAGCGATACTATCTTGGGGCATTTCCGCTAATAACTCACATTTTGCCTCAGCGATCGCCTCTTCTGAACCGAGTAACTCAATATGTGCTGTCCCGACATTGGTAATCACGCCAATTGTCGGATGAGCTACTTGTGTGAGTTCGGCAATTTGCCCTCTTCCCCGCATCGCCATTTCAATCACGGCGTAGTCATGTTCTGAATTAAGTTCTAAGAGGGTTTTTGGTACACCAATTTCGTTATTGAAGTTGCCAAAGGTTTTATGAACTTTACCCTGTGTAGCCAAAACGGCAGCAATTAATTCCTTGGTAGTCGTTTTACCTACAGAACCTGTCACCCCAATTAGAGGAATCTTAAAGCGATCGCGCCACCATCGCCCAATTTTTTGATATGCCTCTAGGGTATTTTTGACTTGTAATACAGGCACTCTTGGATTTTCGTAGTCAAAATCTACAATGGCAGCTATTGCACCTTGAGCGATCGCAGTTGGTACAAATTCATGTCCATCAAACTTCTCCCCTCGTAAAGCCAAAAAGACTTCACCTGGTTTGATGATGCGGCTATCGGTTTGTATACCACTACTGACTTTTGCTAAATCAGCCGCACTTAAATTTACAGGCTGGGCTAGAAGAACTTCCACTAGTTGAGTTATGGTAGCAGACATAAAAATTCAAAATTCAAAATGGGGGACTTGGGACTAGGCAGAAAAAAGTTAAAAGTCAAAAAATTATTTCTTGTCTCCTCTACCTCCTGCCTTCTGCCTCCTGACAAAAGTAGTGCCAAAGAAGCTCAACTCCTTTGGCACACTTAAGTATATATGCTATGTCATCAAATTTGAAATGAGGGATAAGCAAGTTTGTAGTATTCGCGTAGCGTCTCGTAGAGAGGACTTTAGTCCTTAGAAAAATCAGGACTGAAGGACTAAAGTCCTTACTACGAACCGTCAAAAATAACTTGATAGATAACTAGTACCGCTACAAAGTTGAAAATTTCTCTTCCCAGTCCCCAATCCCGAATTCATCCCTGATTTTTGATTGACATTGTTTGTAAAATTTTTGTTGCTATATCGCGAGAAATGCCTAAAGCTTGATAAAAATCGTTTAAAAAGTTTTTTTCTTCATCGGTGATTGAACCTTCACCCCAGACTAAATCAGCAGAGAGAGCAAAAGCGGTTTCTCTTAATTCCAGGGGTAGAGATTCTTTAGCTAAATTAAATAAGGCATTGAAGCCATCCCGCCAGAGAATATCTAGGGTTCTGTTCAATACCTTATGGATGGCATCCTGGGAATAATTTTTCAATAGCTTTGAGCGTGACAATGCAGAGAAGATAGAACGCTCTTGTTCATCAGTCAAATAACTATCTGACACTGTGGCCAGTAAAACGATCGCGGCAAAAGCTTCTGGTAGGGTAAGTGCTTCTGGTGTGGAAATTTCCGCGTCCAGAACTGTCTCTAGTAGATTTATCATAATTGCTCCTGGATGGGTGTCTCAGTAGCGTACAGTTACCTTTACAGTTTTTAACCTTTCTGGCAGGCTGCAACGCTGTGAGACTTTCATCATTTAGTGTTCCCAGGATTTTTGGACAGTTAACACTTTCGCTCAATATGATTCTAGCTAGATGTACAGTGCCAAAATAGAGATTAACTTACCGTTGCTCTGTCTTTTCAATAGTTTCAATAACTGCTAACCCAATACCAGAAGCTGTAATTAACAGCATCGTTGACAGCAAGTAGGCGTTGGTTAACATCCGAAGAGCTTCATCAAAGAAAATATAGGTGGTCATAGCTTCACCTTCTGAACTATGTGTTGCTAGTAATGTTTATTTCTCCACCTGCGGAGTTGGAAATTCCGTTGAGAAACTGCTAGCACTTGCATCTTAACAAAACTTTAGCTCTTGTATGAGATCAATAAGATTTTTCTTTCTGAAGATTCGATGAAATTATCCCTAATTTAGTTACGGATAATACTGAAAAAATTTAAAAATGAAAATTATCGTGCTGAAATTGCTGGTTGCCCGATTAATAGACTGTGATTTATAGCACAACCACACATTTTCTAGCTTAGAAATATTAAATCAACCAGAACCTTGTATTAAGACATATATTTAAGCTTGTTTCCTTGATTCTTGATAAAGGGGTTCAGTAAATTTATTTAGCTTTAGTGGCTATATAACTTTAATTTTACTTTCAGCGACTACATAATATAAATTTAGGAATTTCTTTATAGATCCGGATAACAAACTTGGAAAATAGACTCATATCAGTAAGTTACTCACAAGTTCATTAAGATAATCAATTTAGTGTATTTATACACAGTTTTTACGGTAATATTACTTAGCTTTTATGGCTATCTGAAATTATTTAGGAGAACTCAGAACATCATTTTCTTGGATGAAAAGGGTTTCCGGCATTTCGTAATAATGGTGAGATAAACTAAAAAAGCTGTGAATAAACTTAATATGACCTTTATCAAACGATTTATATACAGAATTAGTAACCTTGCTTTCATGTAGAGAGTTATGGAAGCTGCAATATTACTTAATATGATTATTCGTACTGAAGTACCAGACGACATAGGTGATATTTTTTAATTTGGCAAACCCTAAACCAAGCAACGTTCAATGGTGGCGATAACTGATTTAGCCAGGGCATCAAGTTCATAACCACCTTCCAAGCCAAAAAGAATTTTACGTGTTAGCCCCAAACAATAATCTGTAAACAGAGCATAATCATTTGGTTGTAAATTGATGCTGGCTAAAGGATCATCAGCCAGGGCATCATAGCCAGCACTAACGATGAGTAAATCTGGCTGAAACTCGGTAAAAAACGGTACTACTTTGTTTTCCCAAAGCGGCTGATATGCACCGATATCACTATCGGGAGGTAAGGGCAAATTTAAGACATTATTATGAAAGCCGCGTTCTGTGGCTCTCCCAGTACCGGGATAACAGGGATACTGATGTAGAGAACAGTAAGCGATGTGGGGATTAAGTTCCACGATCGCCTGCGTACCGTTGCCATGATGTACATCCCAATCTAAGATGGCAACACGGTTAATTCCCGGTTGTTCTAAAGCATATAAAGCCGCGATCGCTGCATTAGAAAATAAACAAAAGCCCATTCCTGCATCACTTTCAGCATGATGTCCCGGTGGACGAGCCAATACAAAAGCCGGATTTGCTGTACTTAAGACTGCATCCACGCCATCCAACCAAGCACTCACCGCCAACAAAGCCACATCATAACTACGGGGAGAAATGGGAGTATCGCCATCTAAATAACCCCCACCAGTAGACGCAATTTCCCTGACTTTATTGATGTAATTTGGGCTATGGGCTTTTACCAAACATGGCATCACCGATGTATTTTCTAGTGATGGTGTAGGTTCACGCCAATCAATTTGGGTAGAAATTGCAGCATCTTTCAGGGCATTAACAATCGCCGTCAAACGTTCTGGTTTTTCTGGATGATAGCTTCCAGTTTTGTGGTCTAGAAACTCATCGGAGTAGATGACTGGTAGCATAAGGCATCACGGCAGCAGGATTATGAATGCCATTTTACCCCCAGTTACGGATGACTGATAACTGTTGATGCCCAATGCCCTATGACTCAATCTTCCGTCAAACCAATCATTTCATCCGTGGGTTGATCTAGCATTTCTGGTACTAAAGCTTGATTCCCGCGACGTTCTTCTGGTGATTGCTGACGAATCACATCGTCCATTTTGGGTGGGTGCTTGATTTTATCCCGCATCTCTGGGCTTAATTGTGAGGCATCGCCCTCTGGATTCGCCTTTTCAGCTTGACTCGGAACAGTTTCCTTATTCATAACATTGCCTCAAACATACACGCACCAGCTTAAACATCAGTGCTACTAGGGCGACACTGTCTGAGGTCTTATAAGCTGCACATCAATAAGCACAAATTTGCTACTATCAAAATTTACTCATCTTAGTCTTTTTACGCCCACTCTTTTTACTAGTTTAATTGTTTTTTTATTGCCCCAAAAGTTACCTTAATATCTTCTCAACCCAAGTTATGACAGACTCTTTGGTAAATTCAAAATTAAGAATTTACAAACAAAAAACTCTTTCAATTTTTAATTGAAATTAAATGAAGCTAATTAACTACATCTCAACAGCATTTTTGGCATGAAAGATGGGTTAGCACCCTCGGCAGACCAATACAAGATTGTGTTAGAATTGTATCAAAATATGGCAATTATTCAAGAGAAATTTGGCATAATTTTGCGCTTTGTCAAGTACGAAGGCTAAAATCTAAGTTTTTTGGAGTTTTTTAGTTTATGACAACCTCACAGGAGAGGATTATCCCGACGGATCTGCGGAATGAAATGTCCCGGTCTTATCTGGAATACGCCATGAGTGTGATCGTGGGCAGGGCGTTACCAGATGCCAGGGATGGTCTCAAACCTGTGCATCGCCGCATCCTCTTTGCTATGCACGAGTTAGGGCTAACCCACGATCGCCCGTTTAGAAAGTGCGCCCGTGTAGTCGGGGAAGTGTTGGGTAAATATCACCCCCACGGCGATACGGCAGTATATGATGCGTTGGTGCGGATGGCGCAGGATTTTTCCATGCGATCGCCCTTAATTAACGGGCATGGTAACTTTGGTTCAGTAGATAACGATCCGCCGGCGGCGATGCGTTACACTGAATGCCGCTTGCAGGCTTTAACAAGTGCTTCCCTGCTGCAAGATATTGAATCAGAAACCGTTGATTTTATTGATACATTTGACGGTTCTCAACAAGAACCCACCGTTTTACCCTCACGGATTCCCCAATTACTTCTGAATGGTTCTTCGGGGATTGCGGTGGGGATGGCTACCAACATTCCCCCCCACAATTTAGGCGAACTGATTGATGGGTTGGTGCAAGTGATTCACAACCCCGAAATCACTGATTTGGAGTTAATGCAGTATGTCCCAGGGCCAGACTTCCCCACGGGGGCGCAAATTCTGGGGACAGCCGCAATTAAAGAGGCTTACACCACAGGCCGCGGTTCAATTACCATGCGCGGTGTCGCCAACATTGAAACCATTGAACAGCGAGGCCGTCCCGACAGGGAAGCCATTATCATCACCGAATTACCCTATCAAACCAACAAAGCGGCATTAATTGAAAAAATTGCCGAGTTGGTAAATGACAAGCGCATCGACGGAATTGCAGATATCCGGGATGAAAGCGATCGCGACGGGATGCGAATCGTCATCGAACTCAAGCGTGATGCTTATCCTCGCGTGGTTTTAAATAACCTCTATAAACAAACACCACTGCAAGCCAACTTTGGCGCGAATATGTTGGCGTTGGTGAATGGCGAACCCCAAATCCTCAGCCTGAAGCAGTTCTTTAATGTCTTCCTAGATTTTCGTATAGACGCAATTACAAGACGCACCCGTTACGAATTGCGAAAAGCGGAGGAACGTGATCACCTTTTACAAGGTTTATTAATTGCTCTATCCCAATTAGATGCAATTATTAACTTAATTCGTCACGCGCCCGATGCACCTACAGCTAAAGGTGAGTTAATCACCACCTATGGACTTTCGGAAGTGCAAGCCGACGCGATTTTACAAATGCAGCTACGGCGGTTAACTGCCCTAGAAGCGGATAAAATCCGTCTAGAACATGAAGACTTACAGACACGGATTGCCGACTTACAGGATATTTTGGCACGGCGGGAACGGATTTTAGAAATTATTGAAACTGAAATCAGCCAAATCAAAACCAGCTTTGCTACACCCCGGCGCACCGTTATTACCCACGCCGAAGGGGAAATAGACGAACGCGATTTGATTGCTAATGAAAAAGCTCTAATTCTGGTGACAGAACAAGGCTACATCAAACGGATGCCAGTCAACACCTTTGAGGCGCAAAGCCGTGCTACCAGAGGTAAAGCCGGCGCGAAGGTGAAAGACGATGACAACATTGAGCATTTCTTAACTTGCTGTGATCATGACAGCATTTTATTCTTTAGCGATCGCGGTGTCGTCTACTGTCTCAAAGCCTATCAAATCCCAGTGGGTTCTCGCACCAGTCGTGGTACACCCATTGTCCAGTTGCTACCCATTCCCAGAGAAGAGAAAATTACCTCGATTGTCCCTGTGGATGAGTTTAGCAGTGAAGAATATCTAGTGATGCTGACCAAAGGCGGCAATATTAAGAAAACCGTATTAGCAGCTTTTAGCCATATTCGCGCCAATGGTTTGATTGCAATTTCCTTAGAAGAAGGCGATCAACTGCGCTGGGTACGTCGCGCCAGAGTCGAAGACAGCGTCATCATCGGTTCTCGTCACGGAATGGCAATTCATTTTAGATGTAACCATGAACAACTGCGTCCTTTAGGTAGAGCAACTCGTGGGGTAAAATCCATGAAACTCAAAAAAGGTGATGAACTCGTCGGGATGGATATTCTACCGGCGGCGATTCTAGAGACTTTAGATACTGAGGAAGTGGATACTGAAGAAATCGAAACCATTGAAGAGGTTGAAATCACCGAAGAACTCGAAACCGTAGAAGTTCCCGGTAACGTCAGCGTTGGCCCTTGGGTGTTAGTCATCACAATGGGAGGATACGGTAAGCGTGTCCCCGTCGCCCAATTCCGCCTACAAAATCGGGCTGGACAAGGCTTGATGGCGACTAAATTCAAAAACCGCAAAACCAAAGACAAGTTAGCAACTTTAGGTATTGTCAACAGTGACAATGAAATCATGATGGTGACAAGTCGCGGTATCATCATTCGTCAGGCAGTAAATGCAATTTCTATCCAATCCCGTTCTGCAACTGGGGTGAGAGTGCAACGCCTCGACGAAGATGACGTAATTAATGGAGTAGCGATTGTTCCTCCTGACACAGCTGATACAGCCGATGTAGCCGATGCAGGCGATACAGCCGACACAGCCGAGACAGAAGAGGTGGAATGAAGTCAAAAGTCAAAAGTCAAAAGGCAAAAGAAATTTTCCCTTTTGTACTCTACCTTTTACTTGCTCTTACCAGTGGGGTTGTAATGGGGTTAACCGTCGCCCCTGTGGGTGCATGGTTCTTGGCTTGGGTAGCCCTCGCCCCCCTCTGGGTAATGGTTGTAGAAAAAAGTCAAAATTTAGAGGGTAGAAGAAACAAGTTCTTTCTTTTACCTTTTTCCTTTTACCTTTTGCCTTTACTCTGGGGTATCGGTTATCACGGTGTCGCTTTATTCTGGATTACCGGCATTCATCCGATGGATTGGTTGGGTGTGCCTTGGTGGCCGAGTTTAGCGATCGCCTTTTTTTGCTGGTCATTCATTAGCCTCTGGGGGGGAATTTTTGTCACGATTTGGGCAGGTGCGATGACCTACAGTCGGTCTACGACCATCGCCTGTCTGAATCTGCAAAAATCGCTACCACGTATCCTAATTGGCACAGCAATTTGGTGCGCTTTAGAAAGCCTGTGGAGTGCTGGCCCCTTGTGGTGGAGTTCTCTAGCCTACACCCAGAGTCCGCACAATCTCGTAATTTTACACCTAGGGCAACTATCGGGGCCAAATACCGTCACTGCTGCTATTGTCGCCATCAATGGTTTCATTGCTGAAGCATGGATTAATTACCAGCAAGCTAGCAACAAACGTGATGAATCACACAATAAAGATTTATTCCCCTACACCCCTACACCCCTACACCCCTACACCCCTAAACCCTTAAAATATTTAGCACTTGCCACAGGCCTATTAATTACCCTACATCTGATTGGTTTTTTCTTATACACTCGCCCCATCGCCGAACCTCCCACCGCCGCCTTGGAGGTGGGGATTATTCAGGGAAATATTCTCAACAAAATTAAATTGCTTCCCGAAGGAGTCCAACGCGCCATTAGAAGTTACACCGAGGGATATTTAACCTTAGTGAATCAAGGCGTTGATGCTGTTCTGACTCCAGAAGGCGCAATGCCTTTTTTTGACAAAGATTTAGCAGCCACTCCCTTAGTTGCAGCCATAGAAGATAAAGGCGTAATTGCTTGGGTTGGGGCTTTTGGGAGAAAGGGACGCAGCTACACCAACAGTTTATTTACAGTCAACAGCCAAGGTGAACTTACCAGCCGCTACGATAAATCCAAGTTAGTACCTTTGGGTGAATACATTCCTTTTGAGGAAATTTTAGGTGCGATTATTCAGCGTTTATCACCACTAGATGAACACCAAGTGCATGGTTCACCCCATCAAACTTTTGATACTCCCTTTGGTCGGGCAATTGTCGGGATTTGTTACGAATCAGCATTTCCCGAAGTATTTCGCCGACAAGCAGCAGCCGGCGGGGAATTTATCCTCAGTGCTTCCAACGATGCCCATTACAGTGCTGCCATGCCATTCCAGCACCATGCCCAGGATATTATGCGGGCCATTGAGACTGATAGATGGTCAGTCAGGGCAACCAACACCGGATATTCAGCCTTTGTTAATCCCCACGGTAAAACCCTGTGGATATCTGGATATAATACCTACGAAACCCAAGCTGCAACTATCTATCGACGACAGACCAAAACTTTATATGTGCGTTGGGGTGATTGGTTGACACCATTATTATTAGGGTTGGCATTAATAGCATTTGCCTACCTGTGGAAATCTAGATAATTAAACATATACCCAAAATAGTCATGTAGAGACGCAATACTTGTCGATTAAGCTAAAAACATTACATCAGGTAGGTTGGGTTGACATTAGGAAACCCAACATTTACAGACTTTTGTTGGGTTGCGCTGTCGCTTAACCCAACCTACAAAAACTCTTAACCGAACAGTATTGTGTAGAGACGCGACAAATCGCGTCTAACAAGACCAATCATAAAAAACTAAGTTAAGGGAATTAAAAGCGAAAATTCTGTCCCTTGTCCTAGTTCAGATATTACACTTAGTTGTCCCCCATGCTTTTCAACAATAGAATAGCTAATTGATAGTCCTAAGCCTGTCCCTTCACCAACAGGTTTTGTTGTAAAAAATGGGTCAAATAAACGCTGTTTCACTTCCTCAGACATCCCGACTCCATTATCTATAATTTGGATGATGACTGCATTAGAATTAAACATTTTAGTAGAAATTTGAATTGTGGGAATTTTTGTTTGTTTATCTTCATTACTAATTACTCCTGCTTTTTTTGGAAATAATAAATCTAAAGCATCAATAGCATTATTCAGAATATTCATAAATACCTGATTTATCTGACTGGCATAGCAATTAACTTCTGGTAAATTTGCATATTTTTTAATCACATTTATTTCGGGACGATGTGGTTTTTGTTCTAGACGATGATGCAAGATTAATAAAGTGCTTTCCATGCCTTCGTGAAGGTTGACAGATTTCATGTCGGATTCATCCAAACGCGCGAAATTACGGAGAGAAAGGACAATTTGACGAATGCGATCTGCCCCTACTTTCATTGATTCCAGCATTTTTGTTAGGTCTAATTTGAGGAAGTTTAAATCTATCGTCTCTAGTTCTTCTTCAATCTCCAGAAACGGTTGAGGATAGTAGTGGTGATACAGGTTGACTATGTGCAACATCTGTTGCAAATACTCATTAGCATGAGTGAGGTTGCCATAGATGAAATTAATAGGGTTGTTAATTTCATGGGCAATACCTGCCATCATTTGTCCCAACGAAGACATTTTTTCAGTTTGAATCAGTTGGGTTTGCGTGTGTTGAAGTTTGTCTAAAGTTTCCGACAGATGTTGATTTTTTTCATGCAACTCTTGAGTTCTCTGCTGTACCTTATGCTCTAAGCTATGGCTATACTCTTCAAGTTGGGATTTTGCCAAAGCGAGATTGTTATACAGTATGGCATTTTGCAGCGAGATGGCAGCTTGTGCTGTGAGCAGATGCAAAACCTCAAGACGTTGTTGGGTAAAAGCTCCAGTTGTTAAACTGTTTTCCAGATATAAAATGCCAATAAGCTTGCCACGATTGTGAATAGGTGTACATAGCAAGCTTTTCGGTTGCTCTTCAATGATGTAGGGATCATTGGCGAAGGTGATTTCTATACGTGCATCATCTAGTACAAGAGTTTCGCAAGTACGTGAGACATAGTTCACCACAGCTTTGGGAACATCTTGACTGTCCGAAAGAGGAAGAGAGTGCAGGTTGATTACACCAAGGTTTTTACCCAATTGCTTCTCTGAGTGGAGACTCTGATTAGTTTCATTGGCAATACCCATTTCTATGGTTGCTTTGCTGCTTTTCTGAGCCGCAACCACCCAATTATCTTCTTGAAGCAGCAAGAGTACGGATTTTTCAGCCCCGGCATTTTCGATTACGACCTGCATGAGAGCCGTTAGCAGCTTTTCTAATTCAATTTCTCCAGCCAGTGCATGAGAGGCTTTGATGACTGTGGCTAAATCTAAAGCTTCAGTGACACTGGAACTGCTGTGTCCCAATCCAATCGTCGTAATTCGGTTGCAGCTTGAAGAACTAGGTTCTTGTTGCTGATAGATTCCCACTAACAATTGAGGATATTGGTTTTCCAAATGCTCGACTTTAGCTACTGCTCCCCAGTTGAGGTAACAGTAATAGGCATTTGCTAGATATATTTGAGCGATACCTGCGGCGGGCAAAGCCAACGCCTCTTTGTTCCATTCTCGATAAAATCGAGCAGCCAGTTCATTGGCTAGGGCTTCTTCCTGAAGGTAGCCATTGAGTTTTGCTCCAGTAATTGCACGCTCATAGAGATCCACCGCCTGCCCCATTTGTTTCAAAACACGACATTGTTCTGCTTTTACTAGTTCAAATTTGTGCAAATAATTCATTGGTGCATGGTGCGCCCATGTCTGCATTTTGCTCTGGTTTTCTGTGACTCGTTCTAACAACCTTTCTGGCTGAGAAACTGTAGCTTGGGAATACTCTGCCAAAGCTGTCAGTGAATCATAGAAATAAAATATCGGTACAGTAGCATAACCCGTGCCTGCAACTAGATATTCTCTAGCTTGAGCGGCTGTTTCTACTGCTTGAGGGAGGTTTTCAAATAGATAACAGAGAATCAATTTGTGTAACGAGAAATAGTGTAGACCAGTAAACTCTTTGGCATTAATTAATTGAGTCACAAATTCTGCTTCGTTCAGTGCCTCGCCTTGGAGGTTACAGAGGTTTTCCGCCTTGCCAAGCAAATTCAAAACTGCTTGCCAGAAGATTCGACAGTAGTTGAGGGTTGTGCCTTGGTTACAATTTTCCAAAACATGAGTGTAAGCCCGCATTTCTTGCTCTAATGAGTTCAACTCTCGACCCATGAAATAAGAATACTGACAGATTTCTTTTGTATTGAAGCCTACGTAGTATAAGTTTCCAGTTTCCAAGGCAATCTTGTAGCCCTCCAGCATCAACTGTAAGGATTTTTGTAGAGGAGATTTCAAATAGGTGATAAAAGCACCCACGACATAAAATACTGTGGGTTTGATATCGCTAATATTAAATTTATTCGTTAGTGCCAAAGCCAGATTGCCAACTTGATCGGCTGTTTCAATATCCTGAAGAATTCCGTTTAACAAAATGCCATAACAGGCATAACAAAAGGCAGAAAATGGGGCATTGCCGTACTGAATTGATGCTTTAATTTGGGACAGGATGAGTAAAGGAAACAGATTTGGTTCGGAAATATAAACGGCTGGAGCAACATTAGCCACAATTCGGCTAATTGCTAGCTTGTCTGTTGCTGTCATGAGAGGTAAGTCAACCAATTGGGCAATTTCATGTCCGGCAATCAAGGCAGCAATTTCCTCAAGGGCTTGCTGAATATCTTGGGGGGTGGGTATATCTGGAAAAACCAAGCCAAACTGACTCATTCCTTGCCGAGCGATCGCGATCGCTCGCAGCACATCATTTTGGGCTGTATATGCCTGGATTTTAGTTTCGTAAATGCTAACTTGATCCAGTGGAGTTTTAGCTTGCTCCATCACAGTTTGGGCTAATTCCTCCATCTGACCATACGCACCGCAAAGGTAAGCAGCATCTGCGGCTAATTCGTGCAATGCCAAAGCTAAATCATATTGGCTTTGCCAGCAGTCGGCTCTCAATAAACTAATCCCAGTGGTCAAATACTCGATTGCTACCCAGTAAGCTGTAGAAGACTTGGCTTTTTGCCCTGCCAGTAGGTTGAGTTGTGCCAAGCGATCGCGATCGCCCTGGGCTGTAATTAGTTCTACCCCGATATTGAGTTGGTTGACAATTTCAAAAATGACTTCTTCTAGCTTAGTTTCTAAGGTATTGCTCAACAGTCGTTGACCAACTTTGAGGTGCATTGCGGCTTTCTGATTTGCCGGAATTAATGAATAAGCAGCTTGTTGAACGCGATCGTGGAGAAATTTGTAACTGATAGTTATTGAGCCTTTGCCATTTGTGGTTTGCGGGTTGTTCTCACAGGATAAGAAACTAGTGTTGATAGCCGACTCATTCTGAAAAAATTTATACCCTTCCCCATTAGGTAAAATTAATTCTTCCTTCAGGGCTGGCCAAAGAGCCAATACAGTCTCTGTTACAGATTTTTCATACACTACAGACAGCGTTTCTAAATCAAATTCATTGCCGACACAGGCAGCCAATTTGAGAATATGCTGAGTCTGCGGTGGTAATTTATGGAGTTGCAGTGTGACAAACTCGACAACATCTTGTGTAAAAGAAAGTGTTCGGATTTGAGCCATATCACACTGCCAATTTCCTGTTCTAGCCGCAAACGTTATCAGCCCATCTTCATGCAGCGATTTGAGAAATTGATTAGTAAAAAATGGGTTGCCTTTAGTCTTTTGATACACTAGATTTGTAATAGCCAGTGCTTGTTCTGGCGAATATTTCAGTGTATCTGCAATCATCTCATTGAGTTCAGTCTGAGTGAGCAAAGAAAGGACAATGTTATTGACTATAATCCTCTCTTGACGCATCTCCTCAATGGTCAACATCAGGGGGTGCGCGGCACTTACTTCATTATCTCGATATGCTCCAATTACGAGCAAATAAGTGTTTCTAGCTTCACTCATCAACAGGTGCATCAGCTTTAAAGAGCCGGAATCTGCCCACTGTAAGTCATCCAGGAAAATGACGAGGGGATGTTCATGAGTTGTAAATACTTGAATGAATTTCTGAAATAGCAGATTGAAGCGGCTTTGAACAGCACTGCCAGATAATTCAGGGACAGCAGGCTGTTGACCAATAATGCGTTCGAGTTCTGGAATTACCTCAATAATTACCTGGCCACTCTCACCTAATGTGGCTAAAATGTTGCTCTTCCAGTGTTCAATTTGAGCATCACTTTCTGTCAGCAATTGTGTCATTAAGTCTCGAAATGCTTGCACCAATGCTAAAAAAGGAATATTACGATTAAATTGATCGAATTTGCCTTTAATAAAATATCCTCGCTGGCGGGTAATGGGTTTGTGAACTTCGTTGACAATTGCCGTTTTACCAATGCCAGAAGAACCTGCTATCAGCATTAATTCCGATGTTCCCTGACTCACGCGCTCAAAACTTGCTAGTAGCTTTGCAACTGCCACTTCGCGACCATAAAGTTTTTCAGGAATGACAAAGCGATCGCAAACATCTTTTTGCCCTAGTGGGAACTGTAGAATATTGCCGCTTTCTTTTAATTCATACAAACAAATTTCTAGATCATGCTTTAGTCCTAATGCACTCTGATAGCGGTTTTCAGCATTCTTCGCCATCAATTTATTGACGATTGCTGACAGTTGGGGAGGAATAGCAGGATTAAGATGATGAACAGCTGTTGGTTGTTTTGCTATGTGGCAATGCACTAATTCCATCAAATCATGAGATTGAAATGGTAATTGTCCCGTTAATAGTTCATAGAAAGTGACTCCAAGGGAATAGAAGTCAGTGCGGTAATCTATCCCTCGGTTCATGCGCCCTGTTTGTTCGGGGGAAAGATAGGCGAGAGTTCCTTCTAAAACAGTCGGGCTGGTTGAAAGTTGGGTTTCTCTGGTTAATAACGAAGCAATGCTAAAGTCGATGAGTCGCACTTGCTTGGTAGTGGGATGAATCAGAATATTCGCTGGCTTGATATCCTTGTGGATAATTTGATAATGGTAGAGATCAGCCAGGATATCGGCAAGCGCGATCGCCATCTGTAAAAACTCAATCAAGAAATCAGGATGTACAGATAAGGAATTTTCCTGATTATCTGTTTGATGGAATACTTTCCTTCTTAAAGCAGTGTACTCCTTCAAAGAAATTCCACCAAAGTCCTCCAAAATTAGGGCAAGTCGATTTTGAAAATTTTCTAGACTATATATCCGAACCACACCGGGGACATTTAAAATATTTGTAATTGCGTACTGATTTTTGAATTGAGCCAATTCAATGGGGCTGGGATAGGCACTTTTAAGGAGTTTAATCACAATTGGGGTTTGATCCGATTCTCGCCAACCTCGGTAAACCAGAGTGCGGGTACTAGTATAAATAAGTTCACCAATGCGATAGCCAGGAATATCAATTCGATTCTCTACCATAAAAGTTATTACTGCATAAATAATCTGAGTGTATTTTTCCCCAATCCACCCACTTGATCACAATTTATTCATCAATATTTCTGGTACTGCGAGTTTTGGTGACAGCAGCTAGAGGTCTGTCAAACCTAAATTTGTGAGTTTATGGAAAAATGGAGAGGCTATTAGTTGTCAACCACTCCATTAGTTTCAGAAACTTCCCGTGTCCAAACGCTATATTGTCCAGTTGAGTCAGGAAGAACGGCAAAACCTTCAAGACCTCGTATCAACAGACTGGAGTTTAGACTAAATCGGTCATGTTCAAGAAAAAAAGGGAGTCTGATTGA
>NZ_CAWUDL010000090.1:0-21765 GCF_963920945.1 Anabaena sp. CCY 9402-a | reverse complement strand
GAGTAATGAGTAATGAGTAATGAGTAATGAGTAATGAGTAATGAGTAATGAGTAGGTAGGCATTGTATTTTTCTCCCCCTGCTTCCCCTGCTTTCTTTTCCCCTATCACCTGTCCCCTGTCCCCTGTCACCTAATTCCCCCTCCTAAGCAAGTAATTTCCAAAATCAAAGCGGACTGCTATATGCTAAGTGTTCTAATTTGGATACCAATTCTAAGTGCTATAATTATCGGGTTTTTACCTGGTAAAGTTGTTCCAGCTAGTCGGGTGAGATTAGTATCTTTAACTATTGCCGGCATAGTTTTACTTTGGAACTTGTTTATTTTGCTGAAATTTGATATCAGCAATCCAGGGATGCAGTTTCGAGAATATCTCCCTTGGAATGAAACCTTGGGTTTGAGTTATCAATTAGGCGTTGATGGGTTATCAATTTTGATGTTGATACTCAATAGCCTACTTACCTGGATTGCGATTTACAGCAGTGATAAAGAAACTCACCGCCCCAGACTTTTTTACTCTCTAATTTTATTAATTAGTGGTGGCGTTGCTGGAGCATTTTTAGCAGAAAATTTATTGCTGTTCTTCCTGTTTTACGAACTAGAATTAATCCCGTTTTATTTACTAATTTCCATTTGGGGAGGAGAAAAACGGGCTTATGCAGGCATCAAATTCTTAATTTACACGGCTGTTTCCGGTGCTTTGATTCTGGCAACTTTCTTAGGCATGGTATTTTTAACTGGTTCTACCAGCTTTGCCTTCGATGCCGTATCTACACAAACTCTCTCCGCCAGCTTGCAATTCATCCTCTTAGTCGGAATTATCTTAGGGTTTGGCATCAAAATTCCCCTTGTTCCCTTCCATACTTGGCTACCCGATGCTTATGTTGAAGCTTCCGCACCCATCGCTATTTTGTTAGGTGGCGTGTTGGCGAAGTTGGGAACTTATGGGCTATTGCGGTTTGGGATGGGAATGTTTCCCGAAGCTTGGAGTGTCGTTGCACCAACCTTAGCCATTTGGGGGGCAATTAGTGCAATTTATGGGGCAGTAATTGCGATCGCGCAAAAAGATATCAAGCGCATGGTAGCATACAGCTCTATCGGTCACATGGGCTATGTATTGCTGGCTAGTGCCTCTAGCACTGCTTTAGCACTAGTTGGTGCTGTCTCCCAAATGTTCAGCCACGGTTTGATTCTGGCAATTCTATTCCACCTAGTAGGGATTGTAGAAGCGAAAGTAGGTACACGGGAGTTAGACAAACTCAATGGTTTAATGAGTCCCATTCGTGGTTTACCCTTAATTAGTGCGCTACTAGTTCTCAGTGGTATGGCGAGTGCTGGAATTCCCGGTTTAACAGGATTTATCGCGGAATTTATCGTTTTTCAAGGTAGCTTCTCCGTCTTCCCACTGCCAACGCTGTTATGTGTAGCCTCTAGCGGTTTAACAGCAGTGTATTTTGTCATCCTCCTCAACCGTACCTGCTTTGGCAAGTTGGATAACCTCGCCTATTATCCCAAAGTTGTATGGGCTGAGAAAATACCCGCCTTAGTTTTGGCATCCCTGATTATCTTTTTAGGTATACAACCCACTTGGTTGGTGCGTTGGAGTGAAAACACAACCACAGCAATGATAGCAACAATTCCTCCTATTGAAAAAACCATAGTCTCTCAAGTGGCTTTGAAGCAGTAAGAAATCGATTTTTCTTTGTGTCTCCGTGTCTCTGTGGTGAAAAAATTTTTCTTAACCACAGAGGCACAGAGACACAGAGGTTAATTTTATTATCTAAGAAATTGCAATGGTACAAACTCCAGATAAACCTGTTACAAAATTACCTCCGTCCCAGCATGAATTTGCTGATATCATTCATCGCCTAGAAGCTGGCGGTTCGATGTTGCCAGATACGCCAGAGAATTTGATGCAAATTATCGGTATTTATAAAGCTTATGCTGTACCGATGGATTTCTATTGGCGTGACTTGCTGTATATCGCTGAACAGGAATTTTTAAATCCTTTTCCTTTTTTCAAATATTTTATATCCCAAGAATATTTAGACAGACATAATCACTATGCTGGTGATGATGCTGATTTAAGAATTTGGCGCGGTGAAGCAACTGCCCACCCTGAATTATTGGCATTTATGGAAAAGGGTGAAACCGTCAAGATGCCAAAATTATTGCATCATTTATTACACGATCGCATTAACATGGAATTTGCGGAAGCGTGTATGCGGGCTATGCTGTGGCATCGTCAGATGTATGCCCCAGTTAACCAATTTGATGCTTACCTCGACTCGGAAGAATACAAAGCCAATGCAGACAGGGCAATTAAAGCGTACTTTCAAGGCAACCCAGTCATGCTGGGAATGTACAAGCTGTTCCCCGATATGTTTTTAGAACAGTGTCGCCAGATGTCTTACTACTCAAACCTCGGCTTATTCTGGGAAGTCATGGCCCCGGTATTCTTTGAGATGTCGGATATCTATGATGAAGGTGGCTTTAAAGGTGTCCCCGACGCGATGAACTTTTTAGTTAATGGCATATTTGCGATCGCTGGTCGTCCGATTTATCATCATGTGTATATTCGTGGGGAATGCTACGAAATTATTCCCAAATCTAAAGGTTTTACCTGGCTATACGAAGCCGCACTACCCTACGTAGAAGCTGTATTTTACCGCACAGCCCCCTTTAGAGGCACGAAATCTTATAATGCCCAAGCAGGTCAAGTACCCGATGACCAAAAAGACTTTCATTATGGCATTCTCTACGCCGATGTATTTCCCGTAGGTACAGCAGGGATTCCACCGACATTATTAATGCAAGATATGTTACATTTCTTACCCCAATATCTTGTAGATTATTACCAAAAATATTGTCGCGGAGAAGAAGATATCCTAATTCAGTTAGGTATTACCTTCCAACGTTCCATGTATAACGTTACCTCTGCGGTAATTCAAGCATTACGAACTGCCTTATTATATCCCCTAGACGACCCCAACCCCAAACACCTGCAAGCCAACCGCGAATTTTTTGAAGCCCAACTCAACCGCTTTACCCGCACAGAATATAATATGCGTAACGCCGCCCGTCTGCGAGACATCCAAAGTCAAGATTATCGATAGGTGACAGGTGACAGGTGACAGGTGACAGCAGATGAGGGGAAGAGGATTCAACCCTCCGCGCTACGGCAGTCGCTTCAAGTCGGCAAAGCCGCCCAACGCGCTGCCTCCCCTCTGCGTTTAAATTTCACCCTTACAAATCCAAAAACGGGAAAACTTGAAGTAAAACTTTCCGTAACCGTAACAAAAAAACCGTTTGCCGTAAATTCTGACTCAGTTTAGGCGGTGGGCTAACTTGTAGCTGTTCTTGTAGTTGTGCGTATTCGACAGGTGTGAGCGGTTTACCATCTATAGGCGATCGCGCATCTATAATAATTTCTGTACGTAATATTTCTTCTGGTGTATCTTCTATCGGTGGTAGTGCGTCTGCGACCATTGCAGGTGTTCCCAAATGACTACTCAACCACACCACAATGATACTACTGAGGCTAAAAACGGAAAACCTGATCCACTTCATTATTTAGTATATTTTAAAACTCTGTACTATACTTACGCAGCGATCGCTTCTTGAGATAAGTAGAGAATTTATAATCCCTTAGAACCAATCAGTGGGGAATTTAAACCCTCCACTGATTGCAATCCCAGGTCGAAGCACGCTACGCGCAGCCTCCCTTTAAGGAATACCACTAAATCATTCACGTAGCGTCTTGCTCCAGAAGATTTAGTGGGGGTCTTAAACCCATTTATTATCTTCTATGGGGTAGCGGGAGTAGCAGGAGGGGTAGCACCTGTATCTGCTGGCTCATTAGGGGTAGCAGCAGGGGTAGTGGTTGTGTCAGGAGTACCTTCACAAGCTCCTAGAAACCCAGCCAGAGTTAACATCAATGCAAAACCAAAGATTTTTGTTTTCATAAACTCCTCTTTCACCAATTGCGGCAATAAAAAATTTCGCCTGTTGAATACGATAACCTATTTGTTGCTTATTTTTTAAAACCCTGCCCATACATATTCAAAAGCTATACTTTGAGCTAAGTTTATTGGGATTAGTTTTATATCTGAGTTCATTATGTAGCTTAGATTTCAGAGCCAACTAAGTTGAGATGAATTGACATTTAAAAAAGAAAAATCAATAGTTGAGGCAACAGGCATAACAGGATGAAGCTATCTTCTGCCGACTCTTGCCCCTAGGAGCTTGAGGTTGCCATACTTGAGATGTCATACCCATCTATACAATGTGTTATTTGTATTTGTGACAAGGCGGGTGAGCCTAACCTTAGCAAAAATGAATAATCAGTCTACAATACATTATTTCTAATCGCAAAAACTTATGACTGCTGTTCGCAAATCAAATACTGCTAAACCGGGAAGTGGACAAGGTTCTACTCCCAGGCGCAGAAAGCGTCAATCGGCACGTTTAGAATCAACAGTGCAGAATGCTTCTATAGATGTGACTCAAACCACATCAATACCTAGCACAAGACAACGACACTCCTCGAAAAATCTCTCGCTTCCCGTCACTCCCGGCAGAGAAAATTTAAAATCATCTCAGATATCTCATCCTACAAGTCGGTCAAGTCCTAAACCAAGAAGCTCAAACTCAAAATTTCTCAATGTGCCTGTAGTCCCTACTGCCACAGCCATGCCTTTATGGTTATTGCGACTGCATACCTTAAATCGTCATTCCTCAGTAGTAGCGTTCTTATTAGTAGCAGCAACTTTAGTTGTATATGGATGCACAGTCTATGCTCAAGACCTTTGGGATCAAAACTATCGCAGGCTGCAAAACCTCCAACGTCATGAGCGACAGATGACAACAACTAATGCGACACTAACCAACAAAATAGCTGAAGAAGCAGAAAACTCAAAAACTGGTCTAGTATCGCCAACTCCTGCTAATACTATTTTTCTTCCTCCAGCAAGTCATCAAACTGATGTACTATCTCCTAGTACAAAACTACCATCAAAAATACAGTCGCCCATTTCTTCCCCACCGGGATATTAATTAACAGGAAACAAGACACAACACAAATAATAGCTGAGTAGGAGAATGCAAAAATCATCAAATAAATTAAAGTTTAGAAAATTGCGTAAGCCCGAATTTACCGGGCGGCAAAGAGTGGCTAGAAACATTGAGATGAAAGCCAATCTCCCATCGAATCCAGAGCAAATATCAAATGCTAAATTTCGATTATTGACTGTTTGGGGGATATTGATGGCTGCGGGTCTGGGGTTAGCAATCAATTTGTATAACTTACAAATTATTCAAGGGACAAAGCTCACCCAAAGAGCTAAAAACCAGCAAATGGTGAAATTGCGCCCTTATATGCCCCGTCGCCTCATCGTCGATCGCAATGATAATGTGTTAGCTATTGACCGTCCTGTCTATACCGTGTATGCCCACCCCAAGCTGTTTGACAAAACAAATGAAGCGATCGCTGAAAAACTAGCCCCGTTTCTAGATAAAACTCCGGCTGAGTTAGTCAAAGTTTTTCAAAGGCAAAAAAGTGGCATTACACTCTCCTCTGCTTTACCAGAAACCATTGCTGATCAGGTGAAGGGATTACGCTTAAACGGTTTAGAGTTGATTTCCAAATATTCCCGATATTACCCCCAGGGTGATTTAATGGCTGATATCGTGGGATACGTAAATGTTGACCGTCGTGGTCAGGCTGGTGTGGAATACTCCCAAGACCAGTGGTTAGAGCGTTCTCAAAAAACTGTGAGCTTAAGCCGATCTGGAAATGGGGCGGTGATGCCAGATAATGCCTCTGAAGGTTTCTTAACTTCCGATGATTTACGGATGAAATTGACTATTGATAGTCGTCTCCAGAGGGCTACCCGTGCGGCACTCAAAGAACAACTGGAACAGTTTAAGGGCAAACGTGGGGCAGTAATTGTGATGGATGCCTTGGATGGCTCTATTTTAGCCCTAGTTTCTCAGCCTACCTATAACCCCAATGAATACTCTAAAGCAGATATTTCCTTATTTAAAAACTGGACAGTCTCGGATCTTTATGAGCCGGGATCAACATTTAAACCTTTGAATGTAGCGATCGCACTAGAAAATGGTGTAATCAAAGCAGATGATACATTTAATGACCCTGGGGCAATTCAAATAGGTAAATATACTATCAGAAATGCTGGACTTAACGGTTATGGGCAGATTAGTATTGCTCAAATTCTCCAAAATTCTAGCAACATTGGCATGGTGAAAATCATCCAAAAATTAAAACCATCGGTGTATTACAACTGGCTAGAACGTTTGGGGGTAGGACAACCAGTTGATACAGATTTACCCTCTGTAGCTAGTGGTAAACTCAAAAATCAAGAAATATTTATTCGTTCACCAATTGAGAATGCAACCACCTCCTTTGGGCAAGGTTTTTCTCTCACACCATTACAACTAGTACAAATGCAAGGTGCGTTAGCTAACGGTGGTAAGTTGGTGACACCTCACGTCATCCAAGGGTTAATTGATAGCAAGGGACAAACTCACTACACACCTACTCGCCCCGCACCACGCCAAATTTTCTCAACTACTACAGCTCAAACAGTAGTGGAAATGATGGAAACTGTCGTTACTGTAGGGACTGGTAAGGCTGCCCAAATTCCTGGATATCGTATTGCAGGCAAAACCGGCACAGCCCAAAAAGCTAGCCCGAATGGTGGTTATATTCCTGGGGCAAGAATTACTAGTTTTGTCGCTATTTTACCCGTGGAATCTCCCCGCTATGTAATTTTGGCTGTGGTAGATGAACCAAAAGGCACAAATGCTTATGGTTCAACGGTTGCAGCCCCCATTGTTAAGGCTGTGATGAATGCACTCATTCCCATTGAAAAGATTCCCCCCAGCCAAGAAATTGAGCCAAAATCCACTCAAAATAGTAATAAAGAAACAGTCAAAGATTAAAACAATTCGTAATGGACTAACGTCCCGCTCCGCTAACGTAATTCGTAATTGACTGCGCTCTTCTTCTCTGTCCCCTGTCCCCTGTCCCCTGTCCCCTGTCCCCTGTCCCCTGTCCCCTACTAATAAGTTTGCTTGAGCGCATCTTCGATAGAACCTACACGCTGGAAAAGCTCTATTAATTGGTGAGATTTTGTTTGTCGTTGTTCTAACATTAATTTCAATGGTGCTAACAATTCCACATCTGGATCATCTCCCAGAGAAACTTCTGCCGCTTGCAAAATTTCTCTAGCATTCATTAATATATCTTTGTTGTCAAAGCCCTCTTTTGCTGAAATTTGATGTAGAGATGCGTCGGGTGTAATTGCTCTACCAAATAAAGATTTATCTAATATTAAACCCTTTAATAATGCCAATAATGCCGCATAGGTAGAAAAATCGTCACAACTGTCAAAAGCTTTAAATTCAATGCGACCTATCTCGGCTGGTAGCCGGGCAATTTTTGTTAACGATGGCGCACTCTTAATTAATTGTTCCTCTTCTGGAACAAATACTAAAGCCGCAGGCCTTTTGCCAGTTCTGATAAATGTTCTCACTGATAATCCTTCCCAAAGTGTGCCGTTGTAAAAAGGGGAACTATAACTAAAAGGCACAATATAAGGGCTGTAATAAGTCAACTTTTTACCAATATCAATTACCTGTTCAATAGGTAAATCTGGCACGGAAATATTTAAGTCTGGCCCGTATGTCACCATATAAATGTAAGCAGTTTGTTCATCAGGATAAGCCTGTAACTGCTTAATTTCATAATTATTTAAAGGTGGGTAGGGTGCAAAAACTGTTTTGTAGGGATTAAAACTAGTTAACACTGGTAAAAATCCCAATTCACCAGCTACCTCACGTAATAATTCAAAACTGGTAGTTAATTCTTTAATCACTCCCTGAATATCAGAGTGTATTGTGGTTCTAATTTCTATACCTTTTGAGGTACAATCGATTACTTTATCAGAATCGGAGAATCTTTCAAATCCTTCGATGTACCATCTCTTGCTTCTAATACCAGCATCACCCACACGCAATTGCAGATGGTCATCAGCGTAAGTGGGTAGTCTATCAATAATTTGAGCGAAATCGGCAAATTTTGTACAAGTAAAATCTGCGAACTTTCCATCTCGGTTGAGGAAAGCTACTTCATGTTCAACACCAAATAAGAAAGTCATAAATTAAATAGGAAATATTCTTAATAAGTTCACCAGAATATAATACACCAAGGTAGTATGGTGGCGGATTAACTCTTATCAGTAAAATATTTGTGCCTTTGCAGTTTCTCAGGCGATCGCTACTTCTGTGTTATTTTTATTACATTCAACAGCAGAACTATTAATGAAAAAACTTAAACATAAATTGATTCTAAAAATCTTGATTTTAGGGTCTTTACTACTGATATCTCAGCAAGTTTTGGCACAAACTTGGCGACCTGTTCGCGGTGGTATTACCTTTGGTATCAGTGGTATGTCACTGTTAAACCAGCAAAGTTCCTCACTTGATTTCCTTATTGTCCATGACAACAAACAAAAAAATCAAGGTCGTCTAGCAATTATTAGTATTAAAGGTAAGAACCAACCAGAATATTTACCTATAAATTGGCCAAGTAACACAGAATTACCCATAGACTTAGAAGCTTTAACATCTATTCCCGGTAACACAGGCTCAAGGTTTATAGCTTTAAGTAGTGCTGGTAAAGCTTATGATTTTCAATTAGAACCTATAAAAAAAACTATCTCAGTTATCAAAGTATTTGAACTACCAAACATTCCTTCAGGAAGTAATTTTGAAGCGTTTACCCTACAAAATATTGAAGGTAAATTAGTAGCTGTTTGGGCGCATCGAGGCGAAGATAAACAACCAGCAACTATTTATTGGGGATTATTTGACTTAGCTACATATCAAATTATTCCCGCAGGTTCTACACAGCTAACAGTACCATTTCCTTCTAGCAATGTGCGGCATATTTCCGACCTAAAACTAGATACAGCAGGGATTTTATACATCACCGCAGCAAGTGACACAGGAGATGATGGGCCATTTCAATCTGCTGTTTATGTTGCTGGTTATATGGGTTTACGTAGCAACAGAATTGTCTGGCGACAAAACAGCCAACTATTTCCTCTACAACGGTTTAACTACCACAAAATTGAGGCTATAGAACTTATTCCCGGTGCAGATGGTGGTGTAGTTGTGGGTACAGATGATGAAAATTTAGGCGGTTATATTTACTTTTTGGGTGATGATGTTTTGTAAACATGAAATCTAACTTTTCACGGTATCTGGAAAACCTCTCTCTAAATCTCTCTCCTCGCAGGAGAGAGACTTTGAAACCCAGGTTTGGAAGTGGGATAGATCAAAAAGTGATGAATTAAGACGTGATAAGTCGCGTCTCTACAATTAGACGTTAAATCTGAATAACATTACATCCCCTTCTTGTACAGTATACTCTTTACCTTCACTCCGCACTAAACCTTTTTCTTTTGCTCCATTCATTGAACCGTTAGTTACTAAATCATTGTAAGCAACGGTTTCAGCACGAATAAAGCCGCGTTCAAAGTCAGAGTGAATTACACCTGCTGCTTGAGGTGCTGACATCCCAGCATGAATAGTCCAAGCGCGGGTTTCTTTTGGCCCACAGGTAAAATATGTCCGCAAACCTAAGAGGGTGTAAGTTGCAGTAATTAAAGATTTTAGACCACCTTCTTTTACACCCAAAGATTCAAGAAAATCAGCTTTATCTTCTTCTGGTAATTCTACTAATTCCGCTTCTACTTGAGCAGAGACAATTACGACTTGAGCATTTTCTTGAGATGCAATTTTTCGCACTTGTTCCACAAAATCATTACCTGTTGCTAAGTCATCTTCAGATACATTAGCAGCGTAGATAATTGGCTTATTGGTCAGCATTCCTAAGCCTTGAATAATTTCGGCTTCCTCATCAGTTAAACTGACTTGACGGATTGATTTACCTTCATTTAAAGCCACAGCTAATCTTTCTAAGATTGTGACTTCAAATTGTGCTTCTTTACTAGTACGTGCTTGCTTGCGGGTACGTTCAATACGACGTTCGATTTGAGATAAATCTGCTAAACCTAGTTCTAGATTAATGATTTCAATATCTCTTACTGGGTCAACTGAACCGGCAACGTGGATAATATCATCATTTTCAAAACAACGTACCACATGAACGATCGCATCAACTTCCCGAATGTGAGAGAGAAACTGATTACCCAGTCCTTCACCTTGGCTAGCACCTTTTACCAAGCCAGCAATATCTACAAACTCAACTCGTGCGGGAATAATTTGTGCTGAACCGGAAATTTTAGCAAGCACGTTTAAGCGTTCATCGGGTACTGCAACAACGCCGACATTTGGTTCAATGGTACAAAATGGGAAATTAGCTGCTTCTGCTTTGGCGTTAGCAACTACAGCATTAAATAAAGTAGATTTTCCGACGTTAGGAAGTCCGACAATTCCGGCTCTTAGCATTTTAGATGTACGATTTTGAGTTTGTTTACAGAGAAAAACTAAACAGGTTTGGGTATTGTCTGGGGAATGGGAGCAGGTACTGGTTCTGGTACAGGCTCAGGAAAGGGACGGGGAATTGTAGGCCCCGGTGTTGGTGTTGGTTCTGGTAATGGGTTTGGCTCAGGGTTGGGAATTTGCGGTTCGGGGATAGTAATAGCTGTAGGTCGAATCATGATTCATCTGATAAATTATTCAACCTTCTCAAACTAGATGAAAACTTGAATTGTTGACATCTCCCCAAATAGCTATGCCCAAAAGTGTTATTTTAGCTAGAAACAGAGCAATAAACAAATGGAATTAGGTAATAGGGGATGGGAAAAGGATTAATCCCTTTTAGAGCCTTGCGTCACTCTGGAAAAAATAACTGTGGTGGCTGTCTTCAATTTCCCACCGCTATCTAATTCGTTGGTGATAATAACAGCTTTACAAGTCAGAAACTTGATTTGCGAGTCAAAAACTTGATTTGCGAGTCAAAAACTTAATTTACGAGACAAAAACCTGATTTACGAGTCAGAAACTTGATTTACAAGTCAGAAACTTAATTTACGAGTCAGATTAATGAATCAAAACCAAGCACCTTTACTAGAAGCTTTGAAAAACTGTGCTGCTCGTCCTCACGCTGCTTTTTACACCCCAGGACATAAGCGGGGACGAGGAATTGCTCAACCTTTGGCTGATTTGTTGGGTAGGGATGTGTTTGGTGTTGATTTAACAGAATTGGCTGATTTAGATAATTTATCTGCACCTCAAGGGGTAATTCAACAGGCGCAACAGTTAGCAGCTGAGGCTTTTGGTGCTTCCCAAACATGGTTTCTTGTCAATGGTTCTACTTGTGGAATTGAGGCGGCAATTTTGGCTACTTGTAGTGCAGGGGATAAGATAATTTTGCCGCGTAATGTGCATTCATCTGCGATCGCTGGTTTAATTCTTTCTGGTGCAATCCCAATTTTCGTTAACCCTGAATATAACCCAGTTTTAGATATTGCCCACAGTATCACACCTGATAGCTTACAAGTTGCCTTGCAACAACATCCAGATGCTAAGGCGGTGTTGACAGTTTACCCGACATATTACGGCGTTTGTGGAGATTTACAGGCGATCGCTCAAATTACCCATGAATATCATATTCCTTTGCTGGTAGACGAAGCCCACGGCGCACATTTTGCTTTTCATCCCCAACTACCTACCCCAGCTTTAGCCGCCGGTGCAGATTTAACTGTACAGTCAATTCACAAGGTACTCGGTGCGATGACACAAGCATCAATGCTGCACGTCCAAGGTGAGAGGATAGATATTGACCGAGTAAGTAAAGCTTTGCAACTTTTACAGTCCACTAGTCCCAGTTATGTATTGTTAGCTTCCCTAGATGCGGCGCGTCAGCAAATGGCGGTAGATGGGAAACAACTCATGTCTCGCACTTTGCAGCTTGCAGAAGATGCCAGAAGCAGAATCAGTCAAATATCAGGGTTATCAGTTTTGCAGTTACCAGAAAAGGGATGTCTCTCACCTGGGTTTGTAGATTTGGATAGAACACGGTTAACTGTTACGGTTTCTAGTTTGGGTTTGACGGGATTTGAAGTGGAAGAACTATTAGATGCACAGGGTGTAACGGCGGAGTTTGCGACACTGCAAAATATTACTTTTATTATTAGTTTGGGGAATACAGCAGATGATATTAAGCAGTTGGTGGAGGGTTTAATGAGTTTAGGGACTTCCAGACAAAAAAATATCCACAATGTAGGGTGCGTCAGTGTGATAGAACCTAACTATACCCAGAAAATATACATACTGACGCACCCTACCAAACTCTCGAACCTAATCCCCAACTCCTTCCCTACAAGGGAAGGGGAGCAAGAGTTAAAGCGAATTTCTCCCCGTGAGGCTTTTTTTGCGGCTAGTGAAATATTACCTATATTAGAGACGTGCGATCGCATCTGTGCAGAAGTTGTCTGTCCCTATCCCCCAGGTATTCCTGTGTTAATACCTGGGGAGGTTATTACGAAATCTGTACTGGAATATTTACAGCACATTCAACATCAAGGTGGATTTATCACTGGTTGTCATGATACTAACTTTCACACTTTAAAAGTAGTAAAGAATTGAGTTTTATTTGCAGATTTTTTAATATTTAAAGAGGGGGTATGAGGGGTAATTTCCACAGTTTTTAATGTCACTAAACCATCTTTTACCATCTCTTGAACCAAAGAAATAAAGTTAGAGATCGCTTCTTCATGGTCAATTATAGCGTTTCTCAGTCTAGTGAAGTACAGTAGCAAGAATGGGTAAACCAATTATGAATATTATTTAACGAGACTTGAGTAAAAGCAGTTTTAATTGCTTTTGCTAAGTCTGGATAACTTCTAGCTCCAATAGAACGTAGTAAATTTTAAATTTTTGACCAACAGTTTTCAATTGGTGAAAAATCAGGAGAATATGGTGGCAAATAAATTAATTTAGCTCCAGCAGATTCGATTAATTTCTCAATCTCTCCACCTTTATGAATTGAACAATTATCCATGATTACACAAGCACCTTCCCACAGCTTTGGAACTAATTTTCGAGAACTGTAAGCATCAAATTTCAGCCCGTCATATGCTCCTAAAATACTATATTGACTAATCACGCCTTTGAGAGCAATTGCTCCAATTATAGAGACATTATGAGAGCGTTTTTGAGGTCGTGAGCCATGCGCTCTTTTACCTCTTTTAGAACGAGCGGAGTGTCTTATTAAAGATAGATTAGCTCCTAGCGATATTACCTTATTTAGAAATAATCGAAAAACCCTGGATACCAAACAAAGATTTCTAGGAGATAAAGCTTATATAGGAGAAGCACTTATTACCACACCTGACAAGAAACCCAAAAAAGCCGAACTTTCAGAAACGCAAAAATCAGAGAATAAGAAATTATCTTCTAGAAGGATTTTTGTGGAACATCTGATATGTAGGGTGAAAATTTTTCGCGTAGCCAGTGATAGATTTCGTCTAGCTCGACATCGTTATAGTCAGGTGTTAAAGACGGTATGTGGATTAGTTAGGTTACATCTAAATGCTTCATTTATACTAAGTCATGATATTTGAATCATTCGCTTGAACATTTACTTTTTTAGAAAGCTCTGTTTTGAGAAACTTTTGATAATTTTTCTATTTTCATCCCTAAACCGTGATTTTTACGTTCAGCAATGATAACTATTTTATCTCAGTTATATCTCCTATAATCCCTTCACAGTCAGCTTTTTATCTTTTATGGACAAGTCTTTTGTATCTTCGGCTTTTTTGAGCGTTGGGAGAAATGCGTTGAGTGCTGCACGTGTAAGTCCTTTCCCTGTTTCTTTGTAAGTCTCAATCGACTTATTTAGGGCATAATTCCACTACCATCGAGAACAGCCAAAAGTCTGCTCCAATAATGTTTTTTGCCCCGTTGTTGGATATAAACGAACTTGTACAACCTTGTGCAACACTTAACATCACCTCCTTGATGAATTTACCTTAGCATGATATATATATTATGTTAAGCTTCTTGAAAAGAAAATAATTGTTGATTCGTCATACATCTAATATTTGTCTTTGCTGTGCAAAAAATTAATCTTAGATGCAATCCTTATCAACCACCTTATATCCCGCCACTGATTCGGAGTACCAAATTCAGTGGGGGACTTACGGCGTAATAGTTAAGTTTTAAAACACATCAGGGAGAAATTCCAGTGGTTGCACCGGCAGAACACCAGGAAAATTCATCAATGCAAGCAATCTGGCGTGTGCTAGAGAGTTTGAGGAATTACGGATGGATTTCGCTGGGAGCTTTGATCAGTCTACTGCTCTTGACAGTTACAAATGCGATTACTCCCCAATTATTTCGCTGGGGAATAGATCAAGGCATTGTCAAGCAAGATTTACAAATAGTTATATACAGTGCTGCCTGGATGGTAGCAGCAGCGATCACTCGTGGTGTATTTAATTTTGGTCAAAGTTATTTAGCAGAATCAGCTTCTCAAGGCGTTGCCTATGACCTACGCAACAAGATTTTCAGCAAGATTCAAAATCTCAGTTTTAGCTATCATGACCAGTCACAGACTTCGCAACTATTAACCCGCGTCACCAGTGATATTGAACAAATCCGCACCTTTATTGGTACTAGTTTGATTCAAGTCATCGGTGGAATTGTAACATTGGTGGCTATTGCGGTACTTTTGCTGGTGATGAATTGGGAACTAGCACTGATTTCTCTGACAGTAGTACCGTTATCTGCGTGGTTGATGGGGCGATTCGTTACCCGTAACGACCAAATATTTCGACAGGTACAAGAAAAACTTAGTGATCTAAATGCTGTATTGCAAGAAAATCTAATTGGCATCAGGGTAGTAAAAGCCTTCGTGCGGGAGTCGGCGGAAAAGTCGCGTTATACCAGCCTCAATGATGAGTTAGTCACGGCTAACATGAAGACAATTCGCGCCATCAGGAATACATTTCCGTTTATCTTTTTGCTGAGTAATTTGGTGACGCTGGCGGTGTTTGGCTACGGAGGAGCGCAAGTCATGAGGGACAGCTTTTCCATTGGCGAACTAGTGGCGTTTAACTCCTATCTAGTATTGATTTTCCAACCAATTTTGCTGATAGGCTTTGCTGCACCTGCGATCGCCCAAGCTGGTGCTTCTGCTGCACGCATCTACGAGGTGGTAGATGCCACAATCGATATTCGCGATCGCCCCGATGCGATCGCCTTTGATACCTGTGGCGGCAGAATCACATTTGAAAATGTCTCCTTTCGCTATCCTGGCGCGACTACCGAAATCCTGAAAAATGTATCTTTTGAAACTAAGCCTAAAGAGCTAATTGCTGTTTTAGGGATGACTGGTTCTGGCAAAAGTACAATCATGAACTTGATTCCTCGCTTTTATGATGTCACCAAGGGAGCGATTCGTATTGATGGGCGGGATGTGCGTGATTTTACACTCAAAAGTTTGAGAACACACATTGGTATTGTATTTCAGGAAACTACATTATTTTCTGGTACTCTGCGTGAGAATATCGCCTACGCCAAACCCAAGGCAGCATTAGAAGAAATAATTGAGGTAGCCAAAACTGCCCAAATCCATGATTTTATTACCAGTCTGCCGGATGGTTACGAGACAATCGTTGGTGAACGCGGCGTTGGTTTATCTGGAGGACAAAAACAACGGATTGCGATCGCTCGGACTTTACTCACCGATTATAGTATTCTGATTTTGGATGACAGTACCTCGGCTGTAGATGCCAAAACTGCTGCCGAAATTCAAGCCGCATTAGACGACATGATGCGCCAAAAAGCTTGTGTAACTTTTGTTGTGGCTCAACGCATTAGTACCGTTAAGAATGCTGATCGCATTTTTCTTATAGATAAAGGACGATTGGTAGCCCAAGGCACTCACGAGGAATTAATGCAAACCAGCCCACTCTACGGTGCGATTTTAGAATCTCAAGTTAAGAAGACAGCGAAAAGTTAGAAACAAATTCTGATTTAAGTCTTTTCATCCAAAATCTAAAATCCAAAATTCTGATGAGAGGTAAAGTCCCAATGATTGCATCCGAACAGAAGGAAACGCCACAACTCTCAACCATCCGGCGTTTCTTACGATACTTGCGCCCCTTTCAAAAAGAAATTCCCATAGCACTGACATTAGTATTAATCGGTGCTTCTACCCAGGCTTTGGGGCCATTCTTACTAGGTTGGTCAGTTGATAACCTGATAATCAAGGGGAATTTGCAGGGGTTGCTGCGGCTATTAGGGCTACTAGCTTTAATCTACGGATTTGGTATCTGGGCAATCCGGGGTCAAATTATTCGTGTCGGTTGGATTATGCAGCGATTGCTGGCGCAACTGAGACAAGATATTTTTCTGAAAATCCAGAGTCTACCACTCAGCTTTTTTGACCGCAGTGAAGCTGGCGATTTAATGAGTCGGCTGCTCAATGATGTGAATACTGTCAATCAAGCTTTTGGACAAACCGTTGCTCAAATGCTAGGCAATACTTTTAGTTTGGTTGGCATTGTGATTGCGATGCTCTCAATCAACCTACAACTCGGCCTGTTAAGCAACTTAGTTGTACCATTGATGATTTTTACCACTAGCTTGTTTGCTCGGTGGGCGAGGACTAAATTTCGCGTTACACGACAGACAATTGGGAAACTTTCTGCCAAGTTAGAAGAAGATATTGGCAGTGTGCGAGAAGCACAAGCATTTAATCGTGTACATCTCAACATTGCAGAATTTGATCTACTCAATGCGGCTAATCGTGATGCCAACGTGGAAGCGGTAGCCATTACTTCGGCCTTTTTACCGTCGATTGACTTTCTTAACACTCTAGCTACAGCAGGTGTACTAGCATACGGTGGCTATCTCGCTGTCACAGGAGGCGCGACAGTCGGTGTGGTGACATCCTTTTTACTTTATGTGCAGCAGTTTTTCCGCCCCATCCAAATCCTTAGTCAGTTTTACACCCAAGCTCAGTCAGCCTTTGCCGGACTAGAGCGAATTTTTCTGCTGTTGGATGAACCATCCCAACTCCAAGACGCACCTAATGCTACCAAAATGCCTGCCATTCAAGGTGAGGTGATATTTGAGAATGTCAAGTTTGGTTATAGCCCAGAACAATTAGTTCTTAAAGGTGTAAATTTACACGCTCAACCAGGACAGATGGTGGCATTGGTAGGGCATACTGGCTCAGGTAAAACGACAATTATTAACCTGATATTGCGTTTTTATGATGTGTCTGATGGTGGAGTAAAAATTGATGGCATTGATGTGCGTAGTGTCACCCAAGCGAGTCTACGCCGTCAGATTGGCATTGTCTTGCAAGATAATATTTTGTTTAGTGGAACTGTAGCGGAAAATATTGCTTTTGGTGCGCCTTATGCCACTCAAGCCGAGATTGAAGCGGCGGCACAAATGGCGAATGTGCATGAGTTTATTACCTCTCTGCCACAGGGTTACACCACTAAGTTGGGTGAACGAGGTGCGCCTCTAAGCCAAGGACAAAGACAACTAATCAGTATTGCTCGTGCCGTGTTAATCAATCCCCGCATCTTGATTCTGGATGAAGCAACCAGTAGCATAGATACCCGTACCGAAGCACTCGTACAAGATGCGATCGCTCGTTTATTGCAAGGTCGTACTAGTTTTGTCATTGCTCACCGCCTCAGCACCGTCACCCAAGCTGATCAGGTGTTAGTGATTCAGCAAGGCCAAATTGTCGAACGGGGTACTCATGCACAACTGGTTGACCAGCAAGGTGTTTATGCCAATCTCTATGCTCTCCAGTTGGGTGCGACAACCGAGGAAGTTAATTGACAAAGTTACCAACTGAGTGCTGAGTGCTGAGTAATGAGTTTTGAGTAATGAGTTTTGAGTGGGCATTGTATTTTTCTCCTCCTGCTCCCCCTGCTCCCCCTTCTTTCTTTTCCCTAGTCCCCAATCCCCAACCCTATGTTAGAACGTAACCAAGAACCAGTCTGGCTGACGATTATCCGGCTTTTGCGGTGGCATAAACCCGAAGGACGTTTGATTTTGATGATTCCTGCACTTTGGGCAGTATTTTTGGCTGCTGCTGGTAAGCCGCCTTTAGCATTGGTGGGGGTGATTATCTTGGGTACTCTCGCCACTAGTGCGGCTGGGTGTGTGGTAAATGATTTGTGGGATAGGGATATTGATCCAGAAGTGGAAAGAACCCGCGATCGCCCCTTGGCTTCCCGTGCGTTATCTGTAAAAGTGGGGATAGGGGTGGGGATTGTCGCCTTAGCTTGTGCGGCGGTGCTAGCTTTTTATCTCAACCCCTTAAGTTTTTGGTTATCTGTGGCGGCTGTCCCGGTGATTCTGTTGTATCCAGGTGCGAAGCGTGTCTTCCCTGTACCACAATTGGTATTATCAATCGCCTGGGGTTTTGCGGTGTTAATTAGTTGGAGTGCAGTCACACAGAATATTTCTCAACCCACTTGGTTATTGTGGGGGGCTACTTTGTTGTGGACATTGGGATTTGATACAGTTTACGCCATGAGCGATCGCGAAGATGATCGCCGCATTGGTGTTAATTCCAGTGCCTTGTTTTTTGGAGATTACGCCCCTGTGGCCATTGGTATATTCTTTGCGGGTGCGATCGCTTTATTAGGGTGGCTAGGTGTTGCTATTCACCTCAAATTAGCTTTTTGGATTAGTTTAACGATTGGGACTATTGGCTGGTTTTGGCAGTTTCTCCAACTAAGGAAACCAGAATTACCTAATCCTGTTTATGGGCAAATGTTCCGTCAGAACGTTTGGATTGGTTTTATTTTACTGGGTGGAATGATTATAGGTTCTTTTTAGAGCAGGCTATGGAAAACCCCCTCTCCAAAGACCTACCGTGTATACACAAGTCATATGTCAAGTAGATGCAGAGGATTTTGAAGAGGCAAAAAATGTTACCCCATGACCATCCTTGAGAATTCCCAAACCCATGATTTCCTCCTCGTTTATTAGTCAGCAGTCAACAGTCAACACTAATGACTATTGACTAATCACTAACAACTAATCAGCATTCATAATTTTTGGCACTTTAAAGAATTCGCCTTCTTGTTCAGGCGCACTGTTGAGAATGGCTTCTCTGTCAGCATATGGTTGTAATTCATCTTCTCTAGTCACATTGCTGACGTCAATAGCCCGTGTTGTAGGCAGTACATCACTAACATCCAACTCACTCAACTGCTCGACATAATCCAAAATACTGCCTAGCTGAGTAGTAAATTGTTCTTCTTCTTCTGGAGTCAATTCTAACCGAGCTAGCAGGGCGACTTTATGAACTTGTTCCTGGTCAATCATGGTTTGTTTAAGGTTTAATAGTTAATGGTCAACAGTCGACAGTTAATTATCACCTAGACTGTAGACTGCTGACTTTGGACTAATGACTAAAAGAATACGTCGATTTGCATCCGTCCGGTGGTTTTGAGCCAGTTTTGGGCTTCAATGTAGTTATTGGGGGCCATGCGGATAGCTCTAATCCAGTAGTCTGCGGCTTGGTCAAATAGTGCTTCGCCGCCGTCATGATCCCCACCTTCTTTGGCTCTTTCACCTTGATAGTGATAAATTACAGCGATATTATTTAAGGCTTGGGGTAAGCGAGGATTGAGTTCAACAGCTTGGTGATAGAGTTCTAAAGCTTTGTCGTGGTCGCCATTACTGGCATAAATTAAACCCATATTGTAGAGAATATAACCGCGATCGTTGGAGTCTTCCTCTAGGGTGAGGGCTTCTTCATAATATTCTAGTGCTTCGGCATACTCACCTTCTGCCTGGGCGGACATCCCATCTCGGTAATAAACGAATGCTTCTTTGGCTTTTTTGTTAGTTGGCAATATCTTCAGGATGATATCCGCCATAACTGTAAAGGATTTATCAATAAAGTTATCGTTTTTTTGCGTTCTTGGCATATTCGTCTCTGGTTGGGGACTGGGGACTGGGGATTGGGGACTGGGGACTAGGGACTGGGTATTGGTGATTCTTTTCCTTTTCCCTAATTCCTAGTCGCCATTCGCCATTGCTTTAGTACACTCAATAGCTAATTTAACTGATTTGGGTGGGTGTTCTGCTCGTTGACTGGGATGATACATTCTGGGCTGTTGTGTTTTGGGCTATTGACCAGTTTGCTCACAGGGTAGGCGGTCATCGCTACGGCTGGATAGGGAGATAATAGGGACTGTAGTGGTTGGGGTGTCTGGACTTCAGGATCTAGCCATAAATCGTAATCTTTGGGGTCAAGAATTACTGGCATCCGATCATGGATTGGTTGCAATAATTCGTTGGCTGCTGTTGTCAAAATTGTACAAGAGATGATTTCTTCTTGGCCAGGGGAACACCATTTTTCCCATAAACCCGCAAAGCCAAAGGGTTGTTCATCTCGGAGACGAAAGTAAAATGGCTGTTTTGTACCTTGTTGTTTTTGCCATTCATAAAAACCATCAGCCACCACTAAACAGCGTCGGTGCTTGAAGGCGGAACGAAAAGAGGGTTTTTCGGCTACAGTCTCTGATCTGGCATTAATTAATTTTGAGCCGATGCTGGAATCTTTAGCCCATGAAGGAATCAGACCCCAGCGTAACTGCTGCAATTCACGTTGATTAACTTCATGATTATGTAAAACCGTCACCACCATTTGCGTAGGTGCAATGTTATATTGTGCAGCCAAATTTTGCACTGATTGAACATGAAAAATTTCAGCTAATGCTTCTGCTGTCTGGGTTAAAGTAAATCTTCCACACATAGTTTTTTTCTGCCTATTGCATAAAATAAAACATTTAAATTACGACATTAAATATTACTAATATTTTTATTTTTCCAGATAATTAATGTTTACTATATCAACATATTAAATTCGACAAAATATCCTGTTTGATAAAAATAATTTTGTAAGATATTGTATTTTAGACCTTTAATCGTAAACACATTCTTTATTATATTTTGTACATGGAAGCATTACGTTTGTACGATTTTTTACTTTCAGGTAACGGCTACAAGATACGTCTTTTGTTAACACAAATGGGTATGCCATTTGAAAGAGTAGAAGTTAATATCTTAAAAGGAGAGAGCCGCACACCAGAATTTTTGAGTAAAAATCCTAACGGTAGGATACCAGTTTTAGAAATTGAATCACAAAAATATTTAGCAGAATCAAATGCTATATTGATGTACCTGAGCGAGAATACAGAATTTCTACCTTATGATCGCTATTTAAAAGCACAAGTAATGCAATGGTTATTTTTTGAACAATATAGCCATGAACCATATATTGCTAAATCAAGATTTTGGATGTCTATTTTAGGGAAAGCTGAGGAATATCATACCGACATAGAACAAATGCGTGAACCGGGTTATGCAGCCTTAAAAGTAATGGAAAATCATTTACATCATCATCGTTTTTTTGTAGATGAGCGTTACACCATTGCTGATATTGCTTTGTTTGCTTATACTCATGTTGCTGATGAAGGAGGGTTTGATTTAACACAATTCCCTGCAATTCAAGCTTGGCTAGAACGAGTCAAAGCCCAACCAGGATATATCAGTATTTTTCATGAACCTCAACTATGCTTGGATTGGTAGTAGGTGGATAGGGGACAGGTGACAGGTGAGAGGGGACAAGCCAATCACCATTGACTAATGACTAATAACTAAGACTATTAAGTAGCTAAACAAAATTAATTACATAGTTTTTACCAAATTCTCGGAGAATTT